>JANPNS010000215.1:0-3857 GCA_031427575.1 Gallionellaceae bacterium | reverse complement strand
GCGGTTTCATCGACCGCTGCGACGCGCGTGCCGCAGCGCGCCGCCATCGTTCATATACACGATTGGATGCTCGGCACACACATCAACGATTGGGTCACCATGAGTATCCCCTCCGACGGCAGCTATGGCATCCCCGCTGGTGTCATCTACGGCTTCCCGGTTACCTGTAAAAATGGCATTTACCAAATTGTACAAGGCTTACCGATCAGCGCCTTGGGACGCAAACATATGGAAGAAAGTTATCGTGAACTGGTGGAAGAGCGCGAGCATGTGAAGAATTTGTTGGGGTAAGAAAAAAATGGCTCACCAAGTAAACCTAGATGCACTCATTCCTCGCGAAGACTTCGATGTTGTCGATGCTGAGGTTTCTTCGGTACCACCAGCGACAATTCAAATTCGCAATCTTGAACGCGGCGACTTCTTTTATAGTGTGGTTCGAAAACCTGACTTCCAAAGAGAAACCAGTGACTGGTCACCAGACAAGATATGCGGCTTCATACAGAGCTTCATTGATGGCGACCTTATTCCAGCTCTCATTTTATGGCAGTCAGGAAGTCAGATATTTGTTATTGATGGCGCACATCGGCTCAGCGCACTGGTGGCTTGGGTACACGATGACTATGGGGACAAGGACACCTCACGAAATTTCTTTGATGGAATTATTTCTGACGATCAGAATGCGGCTGCCGAATATACTCGCCAATTAATTAAGCGCAATATTGGCTCATATTCTGATCATCAGTTTGCCATTCAAAATCCTAGCAAGTCGAAACCTGAAGTAGTCGCACAAGCGAAACGGTTAGCAAGCCAGTCAGTTCAATTGCAGTGGGTAAAAGGTGATGCCACGAAAGCCGAAGCGTCTTTCTTCAAGATTAACCAGCAGGCATCACCTATCGATAAAACCGAGCTGCGCCTTCTCAAGGCACGAAAACTACCAAATGCGCTCGCTGCCCGAGCAATCGTGCGCTCTGGGACAGGCCACAAATATTGGTCACGCTTTACAGATGAAAGGCGCACAGAAATAGAATTACAGGCCAAAGCGATAAACGACCTACTTTTTTCACCCGCACTGAAAACGCCAATCAAGACTTTGGACCTACCTGTTGCTGGTCGAGGGTATTCTTCGCAAACTCTTCCACTCGTTTTCGAGTTCGTCAATCTTGTTAATGGTGTCAAGAGTGACACCAAAATAACGGCTGATACAACAGGCGACGATACGCTACATTTTCTCAAACACTGCAGGTCGATTGTTAACCGCCTTTCAGGTACCCACCCTTCATCTCTTGGGCTACATCCCGCAGTATATTTTTACAGCTCTGCCGGACGCTATCAACCTACTGCTTTCATGGCAGTCATTGCAATGTTGCAGGACTTCGAAATAAATGACCGGTTCCGCGATTTCATCAAAGTGCGTCGACCATTCGAGGAGTTTCTCCTCAAACATCGGAAGTTGGTGAATCAGGTAACAGTCAAATATGGCAGCGGTGCAAAGGGCTACGCACGCCTTCATCAACTTCTATCGTGGCTCGTAGAGCGATTCGTCACAGGTGCCAATGAACAAAATATTATCTCTGAAATGGCTAAGCATCCTGACTTTTCCTTTCTACAACCGGCTGAGCTTGATGAAATATCGGCTGGTGCAGATTTCGGCAAGGATGCTAAATCAGCTGTTTTTCTCCGTGATGCACTCAAAGAGCCATTACGTTGCGCCATATGCCAAGGACTTATCCATCGAAATGCCATATCCATTGATCATGTAGTGAGAAAGTCGGAGGGTGGGAAAGGTGAACCAGATAACGGACAGCTGACTCATCCATACTGCAACACTACGATAAAAAACTGAAGTGCTATAAGTTACTGGAGCCAGCAAGGCTGACTCCAGGTTACGTCATTTTCACCGCATGAACCTCAAGGCTAACTTTTAAGCTGGTACGAACAGCCCCAAAAATGGCTGCGAGGTTATCCATGCTCGGATTGCCTTTGGGCGACAACATGCGGCACAGGCTCTTGCTCGGTTTATTGTGTGTACCCAAAAAACGCAGCTGTCACTGCTCCGCCGCAAGCTAGGCGCGGATGCTCCCTCACCCCAACCCCCCTCCCCGAGGGAGAGGGACTTTACCCCCTTCCCCGGGGCAGTGTTACGAATAAACCGGCACTCTTGCAGTCAGCGCGCACAACAATTCGTAACTGATGGTGCCCGCCGCATGCGCCACTTCCTCCACCGGCAAACCCTCTCCCCATAACGTGCCACGGCTACCCACTTTGGCAGTCGGCAATCCACTTAAATCCACAGTCAGCATATCCATAGAGACACGCCCCAGCAGTCGTGTACGCTGACCTTCCACCAGTACCGGCGTGCCGGTTACTGCATGGCGCGGATAGCCGTCGGCATAGCCACAGGCAACTACGCCGACGCGCATGGCAGTCTCTGCTCTGAACTGCCCGCCGTATCCAATGGTTTCTCCGGCGCCCAACTCACGTACAGAAATAATTTCACTGTGCAATGTCATGGCCGGGCGCAAACCGAGTTGTTGTGCGCTGACTTCCGGGAACGGTGACGCGCCATACAGCATGATGCCGGGGCGTACCCAATCGGCGTGGGTGGCAGGGTAACGCAGCAGCGCGGCGGAATTGGCCAGTGATCGCGCCACGCGATAGGGTGCGGCCAGTGTATTGAATATTTCCAGTTGCGCGACCACGCCAGCTGCTTCATCGGCACGAGAAAAATGGGTCATCAGTGTGATGTCGCGCACTGCCGGATGCGCCTTGAGTTGCTCCATTACAGGGGGAACATCATGTGGCGCAAAGCCGAGACGGTTCATGCCGCTGTTGACCTTGAGCCACACTTGCAAACTGCTACGGCGCGGGTAAGCATCCAGCATGGCAATTTGCTGCGGGGTGTGAATCACGCAGGCGAGATCGTATTCGGCTGCCAGCGGTAAATCATCTGGGGTAAAAAACCCTTCCAGCAACAGGATAGTCTGGCGGAACCCAGCCTCTCGCAGCTGCACAGCATCGCGTATATCCAGTAGTGCGAACCCGTCCGCCGTCTTCAACGCTTCAGCGGCACGCAATAAACCATGGCCATAAGCGGCAGCCTTGATCACCGCCATGATGCGTGCGCTACTACTGGCGCGGCGTGCCACGTGCAGGTTGTGTTGCAGTGCGGAAAGATCAATACGGGCGTGTATCGGACGGGGCATGGAGCAGGCTTGCAGGCACAGTGATGCCGCTAATAATAGCAGGCCTCCTCATTTCGTGATATAAAACGCGCTGCCAAAAATAGCTTGCTCAATGAAACTAGGTTTTTACATCATACTCGCAGCGCAGTTTTTTTCCGCGCTCGCAGATAACGCCCTGCTGTTTGCTGCCATCGCTCTGCTGATCGCTTTAGGCTCGCCGGATTGGCATACCCCGCTGCTGCAAATCGGATTTGTGGCATCCTACATCATATTGGCACCGTTCGTCGGTGCTTTCGCCGATTCGCTACCCAAGGGCCGCGTCATGTTGATCAGCAACAGCATCAAGCTGTTTGGCTGCATCGTCATGCTGGCCGGGGCTCACCCGCTCATCGCCTACATCGTGGTGGGCTTTGGCGCGGCGGCTTATTCACCCGCCAAGTACGGCATCCTCACCGAATATTTGCCGCCTGGGCAGTTGGTTTTGGCCAATAGCTGGATAGAAGGATTGACCGTGCTCGCCATTGTTCTTGGCGCGGTACTCAGCGGCATACTCATCGGCCCGGATATTGCCAATAACATGCTGCACTGGTGGAACGTTCCATTAATAAATACCGGCATCGATACCGCGCCGGAACTGGCCATCGCTATCATTACCGTCATCTATCTCATCGCAGC
>JANPNS010000214.1:0-8363 GCA_031427575.1 Gallionellaceae bacterium | reverse complement strand
GTAAATATGTCGAAGTGAACACTTCAGATTAACCCGCGGCACTGCTGGGGTCAGGCCTTACATTTGACATCTCTATTATTACCTTTTATCCTGTGCCGATCTTAAAGTAACTGAGGGGTGGAGATGGCGCGGCCTTTGCGGATTGAATTTGCAGGTGCGCTTTATCATGTAACCGCACGCGGCAACGCTCAAGCGGATATTTACGACGCCGACAATGATCGCCAGCAGTTTTTATCTTTGCTGCAAAACACCGTAGAGCGCCATGACTGGTATTGCCATGCCTATTGCCTGATGGACAATCACTACCATTTGCTGATCGAAACTAATGCGCCCACTCTCTCCAGGGGCATGAAATTTCTCAATGGCACTTACACCCAATACTACAATCGGCAGCATCAGCGCGTCGGCCACGTATTTCAAGGCCGCTTCAAGGCTATCCTGGTGCAAAAAGATACCTACCTTCTTGAGTTGGCGCGTTATATCGCCTTGAACCCAGTCAGGGCACACATGGTGCGGAGTGCCAAGGACTGGCGATGGAGCAGCTATCGCGCAACGGCGGGTTACGAAGAAAACACAGCTTGCCTGACAACGGATTGGGTGCTGGGCGGATTTGCTAAAACTAAACAGGTCGCACAACAACGCTATCGCGATTTTGTTCAACAAGGCAAAGGACAGCCTGCACCCTGGCAAAAATTGAAGAATCAAATCTATTTGGGCGATGATGAATTTGTTGACGACATGCAAAGTAAACTACAGCCGGAGCAATCGCTAAAGGATATTCCCAAGAAACAAAAGCAATCCCGGAAGGATCAAGGGATCAAGGGGTCAGGCCTTACATTTGACATCCCTGTCATTACCTTTTATCCTGTGCCGATCATAAAGTAACAGGAGGCGGAGATGGCACGGCCATTGCGGATCGAATTTGCAGGTGCGCTTTACCATGTAACAGCACGCGGCAACGCCCAAGCCGATATTTACGATGACGACAATGATCGTCAGCAGTTTTTATCTTTGCTGCAAAATACGGTTGAGCGTTATGACTGGTATTGCCATGCCTATTGCCTGATGGACAACCACTATCATTTGCTGATCGAAACCAATTCGTCAACCCTCTCCAAGGGCATGAAATTTCTCAATGGCACCTACACTCAAAATTACAATCGGCAGCATCAGCGTGTAGGCCACGTATTTCAAGGCCGCTTCAAAGCCATCCTGGTGCAAAAAGATACTTACCTTCTTGAGTTGGCGCGTTATATAGCCTTGAACCCGGTCAGGGCACACATGGTGCGGAGTGCCAAGGACTGGCGATGGAGCAGCTATCGCGCAACAGCGGGTTACGAAGAAAGCGCAGCTTGCCTGACAACGGATTGGGTGCTGGGCGGATTTGCTAAGACTAAACAGGTCGCTCAACAACGCTATCGCGACTTCGTTCAACAAGGCAAAGGGCAGCCTGCACCCTGGCAAAAATTGAAGAATCAGATCTATTTGGGCGATGATGAATTTGTTGACGACATGCAAAGTAAGCTCAAGCCAGAGCAATCGCTAAAGGATATTCCCAAGAAACAAAAGCAATCCCCGGTAAAACCCTTATCCTATTTTGCAGAGCGCTATATTGAGCGCGATGAAAGCATGGCTCAGGCATATTTAAGCGGCCACTATACCCTTGAGCAGGTGGGTGACCATTTTGGGGTAAGCTACGCGACAGTGAGTAGGGCGGTAAAACGGGTAGAAGGAAGAGGTTGAGTGGCTTGAGATTGTGGGCATGTAAAATGTAAGGCCTGACCCCAGCCCGCGCAGCTCGCTCGTCAACGCATCCCCGGCAACATCCCCTTCATGCCGCGCATCATTTTGGCCATGCCGCCATTGCCAAACATTTTCATCATCTTTTGCGTTTGTTCAAATTGGTTTAACAACTGGTTGACGTGCATGACTTGCACACCGGAGCCAGCGGCGATGCGGCGCTTGCGCGAGGCTTTGAGCAGTTCCGGGTGGGCGCGTTCTTGTGCGGTCATGGAATTGATGATGCCTTCGGTGCGGTTAATGGCGCGGTCATCCACTTTGCTGTTGGCGGCGGCCTGGCTGAGTTGAGCGGGCAGTTTGTCCAGCAGCGCAGCCATGCCGCCCATCTTGCGCATTTGTACGAATTGCATTTTGAAATCATTGAGGTCAAAGCCTGATCCGCTTTTTATTTTTTTCGCCAGTTTCTCTGCGGCTACTTGATCTACCTCGCGGTGCGCTTCTTCGATCAGTGACAGCATATCGCCCATGCCCAGTATGCGCGAGGCCATGCGCTCGGGGTGGAAGGCTTCCAGGCCATTGAGCTTTTCGCTCACACCAACGAATTTAATGGGCTTGCCGGTAATGTGGTGCACTGACAGCGCCACGCCGCCGCGCGCATCGCCATCCAGTTTGGTCAGGATGATGCCGGTCAGCGGCAGCGCCTCGCCAAAGGCTTTGGCGGTGTTGACCGCGTCCTGGCCAGTCATGGCATCCACCACAAATAATGTTTCTATCGGCTTGAGCGCGGCGTGCAGTTGCTGGATTTCTTCCATCATCGCAGCATCAATCGCGAGTCGGCCAGCCGTGTCCACAATCAACACATCGTGGTGATGTTTGCGCGCATAGTCCAACGCTGCCATAGCAATGTCGCGCGGTTTCTGGCTGATGTCAGAAGAAAAGAAGTCAATTGCCACTTGCTGCGCCAGGGTGCGCAATTGTTCGATCGCCGCAGGGCGGTATACATCGCAACTGACCAGCAGCACTTTTTTCTTGAGCTGTTCGCGCAGCAGTTTGGCCAGTTTGCCGCAGGTGGTGGTCTTGCCCGCGCCCTGTAAGCCTGCCATCAGCACCACAACAGGCGGCACGGCAACCAGGTTAAGCGAATCATTGTGCGCACCCATCAGACGGGTCAGCTCGCGGTGCACGATGCCAATCAGCGCCTGCCCCGGCGTCAGACTGCCGAGCACGTCCTGACCGAGCGCGGCCTGCTTTACCTGCACAGTAAATTCCTTGACCACCGGCAATGCCACGTCTGCTTCCAGCAAGGCCAGGCGCACTTCGCGCAAGGCGTCCTGGATATTGCTTTCGGACAGGCGCGCTTGTCCGCGCAGATTTTTTATGACGCCGGAAAGGCGTTGCGTCAGGTTGTCCAGCATGGTTGTTTTACAAGTTTGGTGTAGAATCCGCGAAGTCTAAAACATTCTGACAAAAAATGCCTAACGTTCTCTTCTCCTGGTTGGCCTTCACTGCTTATAGCGTGCTCGCGTTCTATTTCTGGCATGCGCAGATGCGCGGCAAAGGCGATATATTGAGTCGCGGTGCGACCGGGCATTGGGTGGTGGTGCCGTTGCTGTTGCACGGCTATCTGCTGGCGCAGGATGTGTTTTCCGGCGGCGGTTTCAACCTGAGCGTGGCCAATGCGCTGTCAATGATCTTCTGGCTGACCTTGCTGGTGTACTGGGTGGCGCGTTTCTTTTATCCGGTCGGTTGCCTGCAGGCGCTGGTGTTGCCGCTTGCTGCGGTAGCCGTGTTGTTGCCGAGTATTTTTCCATCGCCGCACCAGTTGGCGAATACCGAGTTGTTCGCCTTTAAGGCGCATATTGCCGCCGCGATGCTGGCCTACAGTTTGTTCACCATCGCCGTGCTGCACGCAGTATTGATTGCGCTGGTGGAAAAGCGGCTGCATCACGGTTCCGTGCCGCGCATCCTGCAAAACCTGCCCCCGTTGATGACCATGGAAACCCTGCTGTTCCGCATGATAGGGGTTGGTTTTGTGCTGCTGACGCTGACGTTGGCATCGGGCGTGCTGTTTTCCGAGCAGATATTCGGCAAGGTGTGGCAGTTCAATCACAAAGTGCTGTTCGGTTTTATTTCCTGGGGGGTGTTCGCCGTGCTGTTGTGGGGACATCGCACCTACGGCTGGCGCGGGCGCGTCGCGGTGAACTGGACCGTGAGCGGCTTCGTATTTTTGCTGCTGGCCTACCTGGGCAGCAAGTTCGTCATTGAGGTGTTGCTGCATCGCTAGCCCCCGTATTACGCAATACTTCCGCTTGCCTTAACTCTGCAAAGTGTCGTAGAATCGCGCCCCCTTGGTATCCGTAAGGGTGCCTTTGCTAACGAAAAACAGGTTGACTATGGTTATTATCAGATTTGCACGTGGCGGCTCCAAAAATCGCCCTTTCTTCAATGTGGTGGTGGCGGATTCGCGCAATCGTCGCGATGGCAGGTTCATTGAGCGCATCGGTTTCTATAATCCGGTTGCCCCGGAAGGTCCGGACGGTATGCGTATTGAGCTGGATCGTGTGGCGCACTGGCAGGAAAAAGGTGCGCAAGTGAGCGACGCTGTTGCCAAGCTGGTCAAGCGCGCCGGTGCTGCGGCCAAAGCCTGAGCAAACAGACCCCATGGTCATCATGGGGCGTGTGGCAGCGGCGCAGGGCCTACTCGGCTGGGTGGCAATTAAAACTTACACCGAGACTGTGGCCAGCCTTGCGGATTACCCGATGTGGTGGATGGGGAACGACAAGCTTCCCTGGCGCGAGGTCAGTGTGGAAGATTTTGCTGTGCAAAGCAAAGGGCTGATTGCCAAATTTGCTGGCTGCAATGACCGCACCGCAGCCGAAAAATATAAAGGTTTGCTGGTGGCCGTGCCGCGCAGCAGCCTGCCGCAACAGGGCGAAGATGAGTATTACTGGTCTGACCTGATCGGACTTGAGGTAATTAACCTCGCGGGGGTAAGCCTGGGAACGGTGGACAGTCTGATGGATACCGGCGCCAATCAAGTGCTGTGCGTTACAGGCGAGAGTGGTGAGGTGTTGATCCCGTTCATTGCCAGCGCGATCAGACAAGTGGATTTGCCGGGAAAAGTGATACAGGTTGATTGGTCGACCGACTGGGCCGCGAAGCACTGATATGTTTTTCGATGTCATCACGCTGTTTCCGGAAATGTTTGATGCGATTACCCAGTATGGGATAACGCGACGCGCGGCGGAGCAAGGCAAATTTGTGTTGCGCACGTGGAACCCGCGCGATTTCACCAGCGATAATCACCGCGCCGCAGATGACCGGCCTTATGGTGGTGGTCCCGGCATGGTGATGCTGGCCGAGCCGCTGCAGCAGGCGATAGCCGCAGCGCAGCAAAGCCAGGCGAGCGCCGGTGTTAAAAAGAGTTGTGTCATTCATCTGTCACCGCAAGGGCGGCCACTCACCCACGACGTAGTGAAGGAATTACTGGCGCGTGACGAAGGGTTGATATTGCTGGCCGGTCGCTATGAAGGTGTAGATGAGCGGCTGTTGGAAAAATATGTGGATGAAGAGCTTTCCATTGGTGATTATGTTTTGTCCGGTGGCGAGCTGGCGGCGATGGTGGTGATAGACAGTCTGGTCAGGCAGTTGCCCGGTGTGTTGGGTGATGCCGAGTCAGCGCAGCAGGATTCATTTGTGAACGGCTTGCTGGATTGTCCGCATTACACGCGACCCGAGATTTTTGAAGGCGAGGGAATTCCGGAAGTATTACTTTCCGGGCACCACGCCGAAATAGAAAAGTGGCGGTTGAAGCAGGCGCTGGGACGCACCTGGCAACGCCGCCCGGATTTGCTGGCACAACGCCAGCTAACAAAAGAGGAAGCTCGGCTACTGGCAGAGTACCAGCAGGAACAAGCATCCGTACAACAAGAGGAAACAAAATGAATCTGATCGCAATACTTGAGCAAGAAGAAATTACCCGCCTGGGCAAGGTGATCCCGAATTTCGCTGCGGGCGATATCGTGGTGGTTAACGTCAATGTAGTCGAAGGCGAGCGCAAGCGTACCCAGGCTTTCGAGGGCGTGGTGATTGCCAAACGCAATGCCGGCCTGAATTCCTCGTTCATCGTGCGCAAGGTTTCCGCCGGTGAAGGCGTGGAGCGCACCTTCCAGACTTATTCTCCGTCCATCGCCAGCATCGAATTGAAGCGTCGCGGTAATGTGCGTCGTGCCAAGCTGTACTACCTGCGCGACCGTTCCGGCAAGTCGGCTCGTATTAAAGAAAAGTTGCCCGCACGCAAGGTTAGCCAGGAAAACGTGGCCGATTAAGTTGGTGCATAAACTGATCAGAAAATGGGGAGCTACTGCTCCCCATTTTCATTTGGGCACCGCTAAAGGGCACCTCTAAAAATCCAAACTCCGTCGCGATACTGCGTTGCTCACAAAAAATAGCTCCTTACATATCAAACATATGTTGCGTCGCAATTTTTTGTTCGCGCCTTGTCTGGCTTATAACCAGCCTGCGTGTGTTGTTGGGGCTTCAGCCCCCTTACAACCACGGCGTGCCCCTTGCGGGTGAACTTGGCTACCGTTTTTTGGTAGCTTAGTGGAATGGCTAGTAGTTTCATCAGAAATTTAAATTTTTAGAGGCGCCCATTTGGGTTTGAGTTATGATTAAGGCATGACAGATTATCAAGCCAAACTGGTTGCCCCCTTTGGGATGCTGGGCATACGCTGCGAGGCGGATGTGCTGACCGGCATTGAGTTTCTTGCGCCCGATACTACGTCACAACCGCCGCGCAGTGTCTTTGCCCGAAAGGTATGCCAACAATTAACCGCCTATTTTGCCGATGCCGATTTTCATTTTGATATTCCGTTTGAGCACAACGCTACTGTGCATCGCAGCAAGGTATGGCAAGCGATGCGCGCCATTCCCTGCGGACAGACGCGCAGCTATGGTGAGCTGGCTGTGCAATTGCGATCCAGCCCGCGTGCGGTGGGTCAGGCGTGCGGCGCCAATCCTTTGCCCATCATCATTCCCTGCCATCGTGTGGTGAGTAAATCCGGCACGGGCGGCTTCATGCGCCAGCGCGTGGGGGATGCGCTGGACATCAAGCGCTGGTTGCTGGTGCATGAACAACGCTGATCTCCTCGACGAATTCTGTGACAATCTGTGGCTGGAAGATGGGCTGTCGCGCAACACGCTGGAAAGCTATCGGCGCGACCTGAGCCAGTTTGCCACGTGGCTGCAAAAGCAGCGCGATGCATCTATTCTGCAAACCACCCACGCCGACATTCAAGGTTTTCTCGCACACCTTGTGAGCGAGAAAAAATCCCGAGCCAGCAGCACCAGCCGCGCCATTTCCAGTCTTAAGCGGTTATTCCGTTATTTGCTGCGGCAAAATAAAATCGGTACTGATCCCACCCTGCAAATCGCCACGCCCAAACTGCCACGCAACCTGCCCAAAACACTGACCGAACAGGATGTGGAGCTGCTGCTGCAAGCACCGGATACCGACACCCCGCTGGGTCTGCGCGACCGTACCATGCTGGAAGTGTTGTATGCCTCCGGCCTGCGCGTATCCGAACTGGTCGGTTTAAGCGTTGCCCAAGTGAGCCTCGACATGGGTGTGGTGCGCGTGATGGGCAAGGGCAGCAAGGAGCGGCTGGTGCCGCTGGGCGAGGAGGCGCTGGATTGGCTGCGCCGCTATTTGAAAGATACGCGCCCGGTTTTATTGAATACTAAATTGAGTGATGCCATGTTTGTTACCCAGCGTGCTGAAGCAATGACGCGGCAGATGTTCTGGTACCTCATCAAGCGCCATGCCCGGCAAGGCGGATTGGCCAAGCCACTATCGCCGCACACCGTGCGCCATGCTTTTGCCACGCACCTGCTCAACCACGGCGCGGATTTGCGCGTGGTGCAACTTTTACTCGGCCATGCCGACATTTCCACCACCCAGATTTATACCCATGTGGCGCGGGAGCGGCTGAAACAGTTGCATGCTACGCATCATCCCAGGGGGTGACTACTCCGTCTGCGCATCCCCACGCCCCGCTTCTTCCAGGCGCATGTTTTTCAGAATTGTATTCAGAACTTTTTCGATTTGATCACTGCTCATCCATTCCATGTCAAATAAAATGGCACCCAGTAAGCGATGCGCTTTACCGGAGTGGTCCTCCTGGTTTTGGCGGTGTAACGCCTCTTGCAGCCGTGCTTCCGTAATAAATCCCATTGCTACAGCCGTTTGCCCAAAGCGTTGTTCATATTTCCCTGAAATATTTTTTCGCATTTCTGTAGACACTGGCGCTCCCCCTTCATGCACATTGATAATTCAGGCTGTTGCTACGGTGATCATTAAGGAAGCGCCGATTAAGTCCTCCGTTCGTGGTGAGCCTGTCGAACCATGAATGGAGGATACTTCACATTCAATGTGCTAGCTTGCTGCCCCTTCGACAGGCTTAGGGCGAACGGACTTAAGGGCACCTCTAAAAATCCAACTTTCGTCGCCATACTGCGTTGCTCACAAAAAATTATTCCTTACATATCAAACATATGCTGCGTCACAATTTTTTGTTCGCGCCTTGTCTGGCTTAGAAATTTGAATTTTTAGAGGTGCCCT
>JANPNS010000213.1:0-5619 GCA_031427575.1 Gallionellaceae bacterium | reverse complement strand
ATTTTAGCGCGCCGCATCTGTTTGACCCTTCGACTGGGCTCAGGACAGGAAGGTAAGCGTTAAAATTTATTGAGCAACGCAGCATCGCGACGGAGTTTGGATTTTTAGAGGTGCCCTTATGCATACTTGCCACCAATGCCATTTTCTTTGACTTACCTTTGCTCAGCAGCCAGTCATAAAACACCTTGATGACCGGGTTATAGCGAACTGCTGTCAAGGCTGCCATGTATAACGCACAGCGCACATCGGAGCGTCCGCCCCAGGTCACGCGCTTACCTTTGAACTTGCCGCTATCGCAGTTCAAGGGAGCGACGCCCACCAGCTTTGAAATCTGCTCATGGCTGAGCTCGCCCAACTCCGGCAACGCCGCCATCAGACTGGCTTGCGTACCGGTGCCGATGCCTTTGCAATGCTTGAACAAGGCCAGCTTGGGTGCAAAGTGGTCTTTAAGCTGTGTGTCAATATCCTGGTCAATACCGGCAATTTGCTTGTTGAGCACTTTACGCACCGCATCAATACTTTTGCGCTGGGTGGTGTGGCTCATGGCGCGGCGGTTATCTTCCGCCACACGCATCTGGATCAGCTGGTTGCGACGCACGATCAAGGCTTGCAACAAGGTGGCTTGTGCATCGGGCAGACGCATCAGCAACCGTTCACGCTGGTCGGACTGGTGCAGCGTTCGGGCAAAATGGCTCAATACCCGTGCATCCAGCGCGTCGGTCTTGGCTAAATACCCCATCGCTTTGGCAAAGCCTGTCCTGAGCTTGGTCGAAGGGTCACGCGCCTGGCGTGGGTTGATCACCATGACCGGCAGTCCGGCACTGCACAGGGTCACCGCCGCTTCGCGCTCAAAGCCGCCGGTGGCCTCAAATACGATGGCGCCAACCACATCTGACCCGGATTGCGCCGCTGTGATGATCGCCAGTAGACGATTGATACCGTCCGCATCGTTACTCAAATTATGGGTTTTGCCTTTATCATCCAGGGCAATTTCCAGTGTGTCTTTGGAGACGTCTATCCCTACAAAAATCATTTCAGAATCGTTTATCATTTCCCATCCTTGCAAATACGAGGTCATTAAAAAATGCCGTCAAACAACTGTTCGGGCTACGGATAAACGGTCGGTGCTGCACGCCAAGAGCTCCCCTACGAGCTTGGTGTCCCAATGGGCTGACGGGCTGTGCAGTCCTTCCGAAACTTGCTGACTACAGGTGAAACATACTGAAAGTGAAGCATACAAGGGTTGGGGTGGGGATGGGGGTAAAAGCCTGTGGCTGCGCAATCCCCCATCCCGGTTGCCCCCTCGCTTCGCTCTCCCCCTTGCACCAAAGGCAGGCAATCCACTATCCAGCAAGCTGGATGTGGAATTGACACAAGGGGAAGGTGAAACACGTGGCGTCTCTAACGAGAAATGGAATTATAGGAAATGGACAAAACACTATTTGAATCCCTCAAGCAAAGCTTGAACCGAGATTTTCCATTAGACGTAAATCTCACTACAACGGGCATCCCCCTCTTTGAAAAAGAGGGGTTAGGGGAGATTTGAATGTTACACGGACATGAAAATCCCCCTCGATCCCCCTTTTGCAAAGGGGGAAGCCAGCTAAATTGCCTAATGGGAAATCTCGGCTGAAAGAAACCGCAGCAATTCGACGTGGCAAACTTGCGCCCGGAAAAGTTATCGGGAGCGGCGCGCCTGATGCAAAGTCCGTGTGCATAAAAGTTGGGTTGAGCCAAACGAATTTGCCCAACTCATCGGGGTAAAAGTCGCCACGCTCAGAAACTGGGAACAGCATCGCCGCCAACCCACCGGCCCCGCTGCTGCCCTGTTGACCATAATCGAGAAGAACCCGAAGCAGCCCTTCGTGCATTGCACTCGTAATTGCGCCGCATAAACCCGCCAGATGACTGGCAGAATTTTCTTGTGGAGGCAAAGAACGCGGGTAAGAGGCTCAGAAAAAATAACGCGAAGCTGACTTTATAATTTCACTTCACGGCATCAGCGTAATCCATCATGCTACGAATTAAAGACTTGCCCCTCGCGCTTGGGGTGCGCAAAATGGTCAGCGATACACTTCACGGCGGTGTCCGACCCGTATCATCCAGACGATCAACTCCCTGTCCTTGATCTCACACACCAAACGGTAGTCGCCAACGCGATACCGCCATTCCTTGTCGTTGCCTTTAAGTGCCTTGCCGGAAAATCGTGGATTAACCGAAGCCTCAATTTTGTCCACAAGCACGGCGATTCGCTTCTGGATGGGGATGTCCAAGTTGCGGAATTCTTTCGTCGCCCCCGGCGACATGACAACCTTATAGCCCAAGCTCTTTTCTCAACTCGGAAAACGGGAGCATCTTGCCGCCCTTCTTCTTGGCTTCGGCTATGGCCTTGCTGTCGGCCATATCCTGCAAATATTCCACCAAAGCGCTTTTGACGATCTTGGCGCGGGTGGTCTTGAAGTCTTTAGCGGCGCTGGAAAGCGCGCGGTCAATGTCTTTGGTAATGCGAACGGCGGCTGGTTCTGCCTTGCGCACGGTTGCGGTAGTCATAATTTTGTTCTCCTTCGGCTTGTTACGTATGAAAGATTCTACACCAAACAGGCAGGCAAATAGGCTTGGTAGGTGGGCACGTTTTTGTGTCCACGCAGCATGTAGCCGGGCAAGTAGTCGTTTTGCTTTCCCCGTTTTCAAAAAATCAATCGAGTACGACCCCATTGATTCCCATTGATTCACACCATTGATTCACATTTGATTGGGCAAGCGGGAGATATTGCAATGCAAGACTTGGCTCTGGTACGCTTTGTACGCTTTGTGGTGTAACATTACTTTTCGCGAAAACCATTCGGAGCATCCCATGAGCGCTACCACCGTTGAAATCCGGCCAGAATTGAAAATGCAGCTCGACCATCTGGCGGAAGAAATTCACCGCAGCGAAAGCGAGCTGGCAAACGAGGCGGTGACGCTGTACTTGGCGCAGCAGCACCGCATCATCGGGCGCATACAGGAAGGGCTGGCGCAGGCGCAACGCGGCGAATTTGTGACGGACGAGGAGATGGAGGCGTTCTTTGCGCGCTACACTGGCCCCCAAGCAAACTGATACACCCACATGAAACTGCGATACACCCCGCTAGCCAAGCTGGATATTGCGGAGATTCACGATTACATCACACAAGAAAATCCACAGGCAGCAAGACGCATCATCCTGCTCATCCGCAAAGCGGCTGAAACGCTACCGCAAAATCCTCAAATCGGCAAAGTGGGTCGAATCGTTGGAACCCGCGAATTAACTGTTGGTCGCTTCCCGTTCATGCTTGCTTATCGCATCGAATCGGAAGAGGTGCAGGTTTTGGCAATAGTGCATACAGCCAGGTTGTGGCCGGAAAATTTCTGATCCTTTAGTCGGGTGCACCAACGACAACTGACTTACTTGGCTGAAGGGTGAGGAATCGATCGAGTACGGCTCCATTGATTTTTGTGCTCTACGCTGGCTGTCAACCTGCGGGCTTTACGTGTATAGGTTGGTCTGGCATGATGCTGACTATCCGCCAGAGCCACCAAAAAGACAATGACCCCGCGCGAGTTGAAGGCACACAAAACGGCCCCAAAGCATCTGAAAGAAATTCCAGTGTTTAAGCCACAAAAGCGCAACAAGCTTCCAAAGCCATTCAAAAATTTTGGAGGCCCCAGAATCGAATCAACTGACATGATTGACGTATCTTCCGATCATGTAGCGTTTATGTACTGGAGGGATGGACAAATCCTTACAGATCGCTCCTTTTATGCGTACTTATTTTGCCGTCTTGCGAATGGGAGTCTCAGTCCAGTATTTGAGTTCCATTGGCATCCAAGTCACAAAGGATTCCATTGCAAGATGCCGTGTCAAACTGACTATAATTACACTGATCGAAAGTTACCCGGAGCGCCAGAACTGGCCTTGAAAACGAAGTACGGTACCGACCCTAAAATTCACGCGGATTGGCTAAAGTTAATTATTAATTTTTGTCGCTTATGCGGGATTTCATTGCCGGACAATGACCCCAACTCAAAATTATTATGGTGATTACAAGCGACCTCAAGCGGGCGATCTGTTCGCTTTTTGAAGTGCATGCCGACGAAGGTGGTGTGCAGCGCGTTGTCACGCCGCTTGAGTACCCAGGGAGTAACGATCTAATCGTTGTTCGAGTGCGGCCGTCTAGCGATGGACATGGATTCGTAATTGATGAAAATGGTGAGGCGGCTTTTTATGCCAGCCTCAATGGTGGAGATGTAGAATCTGAAGCGATAGGTCGTTGGGCAGAAGAACTATCTTTGGTTTCTCCAGTTGAATTTACCGAAGACGAAAAAATATCCGCATTCGCAAGCAATGAGCGGCTTATTGCGCCGTATATTTTTCGCGTGGCAGAGGCAGCACAACAATTGCACGCAATCGCTACTGCTCGTGTTGATCGGCAGTCTAGCGATTTCAAGCAACGAATTAAACAGATCGTGCAAGAGATCGCAATAGAGTTAAAGCTTCCTTGTAATTCCGATGTGGAGCTTCCAATTGCTGGAGGCCTCAAGGCTGACCACGTACTCGGAACAGATAAGCCACTTATCATCATCGCGGCAACATCTCCTGCCCGTTTGCTAGAGGCGGAAGTTATTTATTTGCAGTACCGGGCAGACACAAAGCCAGGATATGTTTTGGCGGTTGCTGAAAATCAAGCCACAGTTGGGAAGAAACAATATGAGCGCGCCGCGTATTACACTAATAAGGCCGTCATATTTAACCCAAATGCATTTAGCAAACTGATTTCAAACGAAGTGATGGCTGGCATTCACTAGCCGACCTCACTCAACTCGCCAAATCCAGCCGGGCAATGCTTCCAGCCGTGCCTTGCGCTCCGGTGACATTTTGTCTTTTTTTGTTCGTTGGGTATTTACCCATCTACCGAGCAGGTATCCACCTGCAGTTTTGAAATTCTGAGTGACCTTGGCATTTCCCTCTCGCTCTACGAATTCCTTAAGATAGATGAACCATTCATCCCATTGCATAGATTTATCAGTCCAACTCCATCTTGGTAATGCCTCCAATCTCGCTTTGCGCTCCGGTCGCAGGTGATTTTTTCTTGTTCGTTGGTTATGAATCCAAGTGCCGACTCGGTATCCATCTGACGTTTTGTGATTCTTCGGTACCTTGGCATCACCCTCTCGCGCCACGAAATACTCCAACAACCCAAACCAGAAATTCCAAGATTCCGTGACCCGCTCAACCAGATAGGTGCGCAGCGCGTTGCCAAAATTCGCATCCACTGTAGCAGGCAAATCAATCGTGATTTTCCCCAACCCATCTGCACTGACACCTGAACCCGGCTTCCTACCCAGTTCAGTTCTAATCTGATCCAGTTCACAAGCCAACACGTCGTCATGCGCCTTCAACGCATTCAGTACATCCCAGATCGGTTTGAAGTTGCTTGCCTCAATCGTGTCCTCAGCATTTTGTCCCGCTGCGATAAACACCGGCAATACAATCGTGCCCGCCTTCTTGTCCGGGCTCAGGCGAATCGCACGGCCCACGGCCTGGATGATATCCACCTGGCTGCTGCGCGGGTCAATGAACGCCACGCCATCGAGGGAGGG
>JANPNS010000212.1:0-9544 GCA_031427575.1 Gallionellaceae bacterium | reverse complement strand
GTACGGCTAGGAGCCGAAGACGAAGCCAACACAGTGATCGTTTCTATCAGGAATTGGAATTATTCGTTAGCTGCCAAATCAAGGTCTAGCTGGTTATCATCTTCGTTCTGATTGGCTTTGCCATTTTCACGCGCCGCCTCTATCGTATCCAGATATTCCGGCGTAATGTCGCCGGTAATATAGTGGCCGTCAAAGCACGCCGCATCAAAGTGTTGCACAGCCGGATTCACCTTGTGTATAGCTTTCTTCAGGTCAACCAGATCCTGATAAATCAACCGGTCTGCGCCGATCTCGCGGCATATTTCATCGTCGCTGCGTCCGGTTGCGATCAGTTCGTAGCGCGACGGCATGTCTATGCCATACACGTTGGGGAAAACGTACCGGCGGCGCGGCGGAAGCAAAGTACACTTTGCGCGCGCCGGCATCGCGCGCCATCTGCACAATCTCGCGGCTGGTGGTGCCGCGTACGATGGAATCATCCACCAGCAACACATTTTTATTTTCAAATTCAACGCTGATCGCGTTGAGCTTCTGGCGCACCGATTTCTTGCGCATGGCCTGCCCCGGCATGATGAAGGTGCGGCCTATGTAGCGGTTCTTGACGAAGCCTTCGCGGAATGGAAGCCCCAGGCGATTAGCCAGTTGCAGCGCGCTTGGGCGGCTGGAATCGGGGATAGGCATGACCACATCAATGTCGTGCTGCGGCCACTCGCGCGAAATTTTATCGGCCAGGCTCTCACCCATATTCAGGCGCGCTTCATAAACCGAAATGCCATCCATAACCGAATCCGGCCGCGCCAAATATACATACTCGAATATGCACGGATTGAGCACGGGATTTTCTGAACACTGGCGGCTGTGCAAGTTGCCATCAAAGTCTATGAATATCGCTTCGCCCGGCGCAACATCGCGCAGGAATTTAAAACCCAGTGTATCCAGCGCCACGCTTTCCGAAGCAACCAGATATTCGGTGCCCAATTCGGTTTGATGGCTGCCTATCACCAGCGGGCGAATGCCGTAAGCGTCGCGAAACGCCAGCAAGCCGTAACCCGCGATCATTGCCACCACCGCGTAAGCGCCCCGACAGCGGCTATGTACGCCGGACACGGCATCAAAGATATTTTTGATGTCGAGGCGATAGCGCATGGTGGAGTGTGCTTGCAGCTCGTGCGCCAGCACATTGAGCAACACTTCCGAATCGGAACTGGTGTTCACATGCCGCCGGTCTTCCAGAAATAATTCCTGCTGCAACTGCTCGGTGTTGGTCAGATTGCCGTTGTGACCGAGCACGATACCGAACGGCGAATTGACATAAAACGGCTGTGCCTGATTGTGATCAATAGAAGAACCGGCAGTGGGATAACGCACATGGGCGATGCCCGCATTGCCGTGCAGCGCGCGCATGTTGCGTGTGCGAAACACGTCGCGCACCAGACCATTGCCCCTGTGCAGGTGGAAAGTGTTGCCGTCTATGGTAGCGATGCCTGCGGCATCCTGCCCGCGATGCTGCAACACCAGCAAGCCGTCATACAGCACTTGATTGGCCGGTGTTTGCGCAACCAGGCCTAGGATGCCACACATGATTTAATCCCGATATTCACTATTCAATCCACTGGTTACACGCTGTGCCACGCTATCCGGCAACAAAGTCAGGCCGGCCAATGCCAGCCTCCCCAAGGGTTCGCTCAGCACTGCATCGCGCCAGAACGGTTGTTGCGGCAAGCTGGTCAGCCCAGACAACAATATCAGCACCAGCACCACCAGCACGCCGCGCAGCATACCAAATAGCGTGCCCAACGACCTATCCAGCCTGACCAGGCCAACCCATTTGACCAATTTTGACAACAATCCTGCCGCAATGCCTGCAACAATCAAAATGACAATAAACAGAACAACAAAAGCCGCAGCGATTCTGCTTGCTTCCGTATCCAGCACATCTGGCATGTAAGGCGCAGCACTGATGGCAAACAGCCGGGCTGTAATGTAGGCCACTATCCAGCCCAGCAACGACAAAACTTCATACACTACCCCGCGCCACCACCCCAACAGTGCCGACAAAATGACAATCGCGATGACTGTGAAGTCAAATCCAGTCATTATGGTAACTGACTTATGACCGGCTTCAATCCCTGCTTCTCCAGCTTATGGATTACCTTGTCCACCGCCTCGCGCGTGGCATAGGGGCCGGCACGCACACGCGTTTTATCATCTGTTTTTTCGGTGTAAGCTTTAATGCCCTGTTTGCTTAATTTTTTCTGCAACTGATGGGCAGAATCAGCGTTGGCAAACGCACCTATCTGCACCACAAAGCTTACTTGCTGCCCAGCAGATTGATCTGTCAACAGCATAGCAGCCGGACTGCTGACCACTGCCGCTGGAGCCGTGACAGCTGTAACGGACGAGGCAGCAAGTGCATCGACCGGCGTGGATGGCAAGGGTAATTTGGGAGCGAACTCAGGCACCGTGTCCTTGTCGGGTATTTGTAATTCGATATCCTGCCCCACTTGTTTGGGTTGGCTATCCAGCAGCATGGGCAGCAGCACCACAATGGCTGTAGTCAATGCCACCGCGCCTACCAGGCGCCTTCTGGCCCGGCGTTTCAAACTTCTTTCATCGTCCATGATTTGCTTCACCATTTTATTCCTCCACGAGAGTCAGGCATGGCGCAAACCGCGCGCACGCATCACTTCCGCTACTGTATAGAATGAACCAAAGGCGGCAATTCTATCATTTTCGACGGCCTCATCACAGGCATGCTGCAACGCATCGGTTACCGTGGCGAACGTCAACACCCCGCCCTGCACCCCCGCAGTTGCCAGTGCTTGAGCCAACTCTGCCGACGTTGCGCCGCGCGGTACAGCCAACCCCGCCACCAGCCACACATCCACCTGCTCTTTAAGCGCGCACACCACGCCGGCCATATCTTTATCCTTGAGCATGGCGAAAACTGCAAAAGTCTTGCCAGCGGGCGGCATGTCAGCCAAATTCTGCGCCAGTGAAGATGCCGCATGGGGGTTGTGAGCCACATCCAAAATCAGTTGCGGCCTGCCCGGTATCACCTGGAAACGCCCGGGCAAAGCCACTTCACCCAGGCCACGCCGCGCCGCCGACATATCTACCGGTAATTTTTCCCGCAACACATCTAACGCTGCCAACGTTGCACTGGCATTGCGCAACTGAAATGCGCCGCGCAGAGCGGGGTAAGGCAAGGCGCTGCGCGTACCCACCACCCCGCGATAATTCCACTGCTGCGCACCAGCAGTGAAACTGAATTGCTCACCGAGAAGCCACAACTGGGCGCCAATTCGCTGCGCCTCGCTGGCTATCGCATCAGGCATGTCCAGATCACCAAATATCGCCACCCTGCCCGCGCGAAAAATCCCCGCTTTCTCATAAGCAATTTTTTCGCGTGTGTCGCCCAGATATTCCGTATGGTCTATGTCCACGCTGACCACCACCGCGCAATCGGCATCAAACACATTCACCGCATCCAGCCTGCCGCCCAGCCCCACCTCCAGAATCGCCACATCAACTTTTTGCTCGACAAAGCACTGCATCGCTGCCAGCGTGCCGAACTCGAAATAGGTTAAGGAAATGTCACCGCGCACCTGCTCGACCTTTTCAAACGCGGCACACAACTCCGCATCACTCGCCTGTCGTTTTCCAACTCGCACACGCTCGTTGTAATGCAGCAGATGCGGCGAGGTGTAACAGCCGACGCGATATCCGGCAGCGTGCAAAATGCTTTCCAGCATCGCACACACCGAACCCTTGCCGTTGGTGCCGCCGACCACGATGATGGGAAAATCAGGTTGAAGATTCAGCCGCTGCTTGACTTGCGCCACGCGCTCCAAGCCAAGCGCGATGGTTTTGGGATGCAGTGATTCGAGGTAAGTCAGCCAACCGGCCAGAGTAGAGGGCATGTAATGTAGGGCGAAAAAGCGTAGCGCCTTCCGCCGTATGATTCCTGTCAGCTATGGCGAAGTATTTTATTCACATCCGGCGGATAACGCCTACGGCTGTGTCAATTTCACATCCAGCTTGCTGGATAGTGGATTGCCTGACTTTGTTGCATCCGCCCTACTTGTTTCCGCCTTACGCGGGTTACATCCTCAGCAGAGGGAACAACACCTAATATGGCGTAGTAATCTTTCATGAAGAAGTTTATGCCGCCTCAATCTCCGCCACCGCCGCTTGCTTGGTCAACAAAGTAATCAACCTCGCCAATTGATTGCGCATCTGGCGCCGGTCAACAATCATGTCTATCGCGCCATGTTCCAGCAAAAACTCTGCACGTTGAAAACCTTCCGGTAACGTCTCACGTACCGTTTGCTCAATCACACGCGCACCGGCAAAGCCGATCAGCGCGCCTGGCTCGGCGATCACCACGTCCCCCATAAAGGCAAAGCTGGCGGATACACCGCCCATGGTAGGGTCGGTCAATATCGAAATGAAGGGCACTTTTTCTGCGCTCAACTGCGTCAGCGCAGCACAGGTCTTGGCCATTTGCATCAGCGACAGCAGTCCCTCCTGCATGCGCGCCCCGCCGCTGGCAGAAAAACACACGAACGGGATTTTATGTTCGGTGGCGAGCTGTACGCCGCGCACGAAACGCTCGCCTACCACCGAGCCCATGGAGCCACCCATGAAGGTAAACTCAAACACCGCCGCCACCAGCGGGATGGTATGCACACTGCCCTGCATCACCACCAGCGCATCGGTCTCACCGGTATCGTTCTGCGCCGCCGTCAAGCGCTCACTGTATTTCCTGCTGTCCTTGAATTTCAGTGTGTCCAGTGGCTGCACCTCGGCACCAATCTCGAACCGCCCCTCGGCATCCAACAACCAGTCCAGCCGGGTGCGTGCGGTAACGCGGTGATGATGATTGCACTTGGGGCAGACACTGTAGTTCTTTTCCAGATCGGAGTAGTACAGCACTGCCTGGCACGCCGGGCACTTGTGCCACAGGCCTTCGGGCACGTTTTTTTTGCTTTCTGCCCCCAGTTCACGGCGTTTAATTTTGGGGGGCAATAATTTCTGAAACCAGCTCATTGTGTATTCTCCTATGACCCCGTTGGGTTACGTCCGTCGGTGGTGAGCCCGTCGAACCATGAAACCGCTAACCCAACCTACATTGTTTTTATGCCTTATCTACCGCGCTTCTTAACTCTCTGACCAGCGCTGCAACATTGGCGATCACATTTTTTTCAGTTGAATTCTCGATTTCCTGCACGATACGGCTGCCCACCACCACGCCGTCGCATAACCTGGCAACGGCCTGTGCCGTCTGCGCGTCGCGAATACCAAAGCCCACGCCTATGGGCAAGGTGATGTGTTTCCTGAGGTGCGGAATTTTCTGTGCGATGTCGCTCAAATCCAGATTCCCGGCGCCGGTCACGCCCTTGAGCGAGACGTAATAGACATAGCCGCGCGCCTGCTTGGCCACACGCGCTATACGCTCATCGTTTGTAGTCGGTGCCAGCAGGAAAATCGGATCTATGCCGTGACGCTGCAAGTGACCGAATGCTTCATGGCTTTCCTCCGGCGGAAAATCCACGGTCAGCACCCCGTCCACACCCGTTTCTTCACATCGCTTGGCAAAAGTCTCCCAACCCATCGCCTCAATCGGATTGCCGTAGCCCATCAGCACCAGCGGTGTCACGTTATCTATTTTACGAAACTCCGTGACCATACCGAACACATTGCGCAAACTCACATTGTGTTTAAGCGCACGCTCGGAAGCGCGCTGTATGGTCGGGCCATCCGCCATAGGATCAGAAAACGGCACGCCCAATTCGACAATGTCGGCACCCGCCTCCACCAGCGCGTGTAGCAGCGCAACCGTGATGGCCGGATTTGGATCACCTGCGGTGATAAAAGGAATGAGTGCCTTGCGCTTATGCAGCTTGAGTTTTTCAAAAGTGGCTTGTATGCGGCTCATAGCGCAATCCCTGACGCGCGCGCCACCGTCGCCATATCCTTGTCGCCGCGCCCGGACAGGTTGACCAGCAATATTTTATCCTTAGCCATGCCCGGCGCAATTTTTGCAGCATGCGCCAACGCGTGGCTGGATTCCAGCGCCGGGATGATACCTTCAAAGTGGCACAGGTCATGAAAGGCGCGCAGTGCTTCGTCATCGTTGATGGCGACATATTCGGCACGGTTGGTATCTTTCAGCCAGCTATGCTCAGGCCCGACACCGGGATAATCCAGCCCGGCCGAGATGGAATGCGTCTCGATGATCTGGCCGTTTTCGTCCTGCATTAAATAAGTACGGTTGCCGTGCAGTACCCCCACCCTGCTGTTGGCGGTCAGCGGCGCTGCATGCTGACCGGATTGCAAACCATGTCCACCTGCCTCCACGCCGATCAGCTTTATCCCCGGCATATCTATATAGGAATAAAACACACCCATCGCATTGGAACCACCGCCGACGCAGGCAATCACCGCATCCGGCTGACGTCCGGCTATTTCAGGCATCTGCACCACGCATTCCTTGCCGACGATGGCATTGAAATCGCGCACCATCATCGGATAAGGATGCGGTCCGGCCACAGTACCAATGATGTAAAAAGTATTTTCGATATTGGTTACCCAGTCGCGCATCGCTTCGTTGAGCGCGTCCTTGAGTGTTTTGGAACCGCTCTCGACCGGCACCACCGTCGCGCCCAGCAGCTTCATGCGATACACATTCTGCGCCTGGCGCTGCATATCTTCCGAACCCATATACACCACGCACTCCATGCCATAGCGCGCCGCCACAGTCGCGGTCGCCACACCATGCTGACCCGCGCCGGTCTCGGCGATCACGCGCGGCTTGCCCATGCGCTTGGCCAGCAGCGCCTGCCCCACAGTGTTGTTGACCTTGTGCGCACCGGTATGGTTGAGGTCTTCGCGCTTTAGATATATCTGTGCCCCGCCCAACTGTTGCGACCAGCGTTTAGCGTGATAGACCGGGCTGGGGCGACCGACAAAATGCTTGAGATCGTAATCCAGTTCGGCGACAAACTCAGGATCGTGACGATATTTTTCATAAGCTGCATTCAACTCTTGCAGCGCGCCCATTAAAGTTTCGGCCACGTAAATGCCGCCGTATGGGCCGAAGTGGCCGCTGTTGTCAGGATAGTTGTACATCTGTTCGCTTAACCTCGTTGATGAACGCAGCGATTTTCGCTGCATCCTTGATGCCTTTAGTTATTTCCACACCGTCCGACTCTACACCGCTAGATACATCCACTGCATAGGGACGTACTTGTTTAATGGCATCCGCCACATTGCCGACATGCAATCCGCCGGACAGAATCACCGGCAATGACAGCTTACGCGGAATCAATGCCCAGTCAAAAGTCGCCCCTGTGCCGCCTGCAATGCCTTCCACATGCGCATCCAGCAACAAGCCTCTGGCGCCGGAATAAAGCGCCGCGCATTGTAGCAAATCCACTCCAGCCTTGACGCGAATTGCCTTAAGATAAGGTCTGCCGAATTGTGCACAAAATTCGGGGGATTCGTCACCGTGGAATTGCAGCAAATCCAGCGGCGCGTGTTCCATTGCTGCGCGCACATATTCCGCACTGGCGTTTACAAACAATCCCACTAGCGTAACGAAAGGCGGGGCGGCGTGCGCCAATTGCGCCGCTTGTTGCAACGACACATAACGCGGGCTTTTGTCATAGAACACCAGCCCGAGCGCATCCGCGCCGCTGTTTGCCACAGCCTGCACATCCTGCACGCGCGTGATGCCGCAAATTTTTACTCGGGTCATAACAACTCCAAAACAAGAACTGAGGTTCGAGGACTCAGGACTGAGTAAAACCGCTGCACCGCTTATAGCTCAGTCCTCGCACCTTAGTCCTCAGTCCTCGACTGTGGCAATCCCCACTTCGCATCGTACTGAATACGCCGCAAGTATAAGCCACCCGGCGCGAAGGTCGGCGCGGCAAAATTACGGTTACGGCTTTCCAATACCTCCTTCATCCACTGTGGCGGGTGTTTTCCTTTCCCTACATACACCAGACAACCAACAATATTCCGCACCATGTGGTGCAGAAAGGCATTGGCGGTCAGATCAAAAATAATGACGTCGCCCTGATTGTTGATGTCCAGTCGCGCCAGATTCTTGATCGGTGATTTGGCCTGACATTCAGAAGATCGAAAAGCGCTGAAATCGTGTTCGCCCAACAAATGCTGTGCCGCCACACACATCCTGGTTATATCCAGCGGCGTATGAAACCAGCCCACCTTGCCGTGATACACGGCGCTACGCACCGGACGATTGATCAGCACATAGTGATAGCTGCGCGCTTGCGCAGAAAAGCGTGCATGAAATTCATCCGGCACGGCATGTGCCCACAAGACGGCAATGCTCTCTGGCAGCAGGGCATTGACGCCACGCACCCAGGCTGAGAGCGGTCGCTCGACCTCGGTATCAAAATGCACCACCTGTTCCAGCGCATGCACACCACTATCGGTACGCCCGGCTGCGATCGCCGAAACTCGTTCACCTGCTATGCCGCTCAAGGCAGATTGCAAGGTATCCTGCACGGTGTGGCCATCGGCCTGGCTCTGCCAGCCAAAAAACTGGCTGCCATCATATTCAAGGCCTAAAGCAATTCTCATACGAATAACCTTGCGATTTTCAAAGAAGCGCCAGCAACAGCAAGACAAAGCCCAAGATCACCAGCAAGCCATCCCGCAGGTTAAGGGGGGTAACTTGCAGTTCAATGCTTTGCTGCTTGACCTCCACCCGCGCCAGCACCTGCTCAATGCTTGCGCGCCAATTGGCAGCAGTATCCCGCATTGAGGATTCGGCATAGTGCAGCGTCAACGCCAGGCGCACTGCCGCGCGCGCGCGCGAAAGCCCAATATAGCGCAAAGGATAGCCCAGGACATAGAGGCCGCTGATAAGCTGTTGCTGTGATAACAAGTTCAGCAAGATAGCCAGACCGGCCAGCGCAAATACCAGGCGATTTAATTGCAGCAGACCGTCGATCACGCCTTCATATGTCGGACTGAATTGCGCAAACGGCTCCCACAACGCCACACCAGGTGTGGCATAGGCATAGATCAGCAACAACGACAGCATGATCCAGCGCGTACGATGCAGCAGTGTACGCAGGCGCGCGGCGGACAATGCATAGGCCGCGACCAGCAGTGGCACACCGGCTAGCAGCAATGCCATCGCAGTCAGTGTTTGCAGCGCGATAGCGAGAAAAACCCAGAGCAGGATAAATACGGCAGGATGCGCTACCTGCCCATGGTAAATTTTTAAGGTTCCCATATATAGCCCGCTAAATGATCCTAGAAAAAGCAGTTGGCCACAGAGAACACAGAGTTCACAGAGAAAAACAATGGGTTGTTGTTAATGGTGCAGACCACCCGTAAAACTGGCCATTTGCTCCCCCTACTCCTCGCCAGAAACCACTCCCCGAATCGATCCCTGAATGTCCGACTCCCTGGCCGATGGCCTGAACCTGGCTCAACAATGTCCCTGGGTCGATACCGAGAACCTTCACGGACGAAGGGTAGGGCGCCGGTGCTCAAGCTG
>JANPNS010000211.1:0-2368 GCA_031427575.1 Gallionellaceae bacterium | reverse complement strand
GGTGAGAGACCGTTCGCCCTGATAACCAGCGACTTGGCTGACGTCTTTTGGCAGCCTAGTCGAATGGCTAGTAGTTCCATCAGTAGCCCGCGCAGCGGGCGTATCGAAGGGTTGGTATCGTTCAACTGCGGTTTTTAGGTTGATGTTTCAGCCATTTTCTTCAGCTTGTTTGAAGCCGGTCTGGAGTTCGGTTATACTGCGCGGCCTTTGAAGCAGCTTCTTATTCCAATTTCAGTTTGAAAGTGCTACAAGGCGGCGACAAGCGAGCGACGAAGACAGTACAAATAGTACGGCTAGGAGCGAGCACGGAAGCCAACACAGTAGCACTGATAAAATGGAATTGGAATTACAGGCGCGTAGCTCAGCTGGTTAGAGCACCACCTTGACATGGTGGGGGTCGTTGGTTCGAGTCCAATCGCGCCTACCAAATACATGAAAGTGCGGCTTTGCCGCACTTTGTTTTTGCCTCGCGGTTATTTGTAAGCCACGCGATATTTTTGAAGAGAAAAATGGTATGCCGGTTATAACCTTGCCAGATGGGTCGCAACGCAGCTATGCGCAGCCGATCACTGTCGGCGAAATCGCGCACAGCATAGGCGCTGGCCTGGCGCGCGCGGCGCTGGCCGGCAGGGTGAACGGGCAACTGGTGGATACCTCGCACCTGATTTCTGTCGACGCGGCTTTGGCTGTCGTCACCGATAAGGACGCAGACGGCCTTGAGATAATTCGCCACTCCACTGCACATCTGTTGGCCTATGCGGTGAAAGAACTATTTCCCGAAGCGCAGGTGACCATAGGTCCGGTAATCGAGAATGGATTTTTTTACGATTTTGCTTTTGCGCGGCCATTCACGCCGGATGATCTGACTGCAATCGAAAAGCGCATGGCGGAATTGGCCAAGCGCGATTTGCCAGTGTCGCGCAAGGTTTTGCCACGCGATGAAGCGGTGGCGCATTTCAAGAGTATAGGTGAACATTACAAGGCGGAGATTATTGAGTCTATCCCTGCCGGTGAAGATGTATCGTTATACACCGAGGGAGAGTTTACCGATCTGTGCCGCGGGCCGCATGTGCCTTCCACCGGCAAACTCAAGGTGTTCAAATTGATGAGTGTGGCAGGAGCTTACTGGCGCGGCGATCATCGCAATGCCATGTTGCAGCGTATTTACGGTACAGCATGGGCGAAAAAGGAAGACCTCGACGCTTACCTGCTGCGTCTGGAAGAGGCAGAGAAGCGCGACCATCGCAAACTGGCCAAGCAACTGGACTTGTTCCACATGCAGGACGAAGCCCCCGGCATGGTGTTCTGGCACCCCAAGGGGTGGGCGGTGTGGCAGGCGATCGAGCAGTACATGCGACAGGTGTATCGCGATAACGGCTATCAGGAAATCCGTTGTCCGCAAATCATCGATCGTGTGCTGTGGGAAAAATCCGGTCACTGGGAACACTTCAAGGCCGGCATGTTCACCACCGAATCAGAGAAGCATGAGTACGCCATCAAGCCGATGAATTGTCCCGGCCATGTTCAAGTGTTTAATTCTGATCTGCGTTCGTACCGTGAACTGCCGCTACGTTATGGTGAGTTCGGTTCCTGCCATCGCAACGAGCCGTCCGGCGGTTTGCATGGTTTGATGCGGGTGCGCGGTTTCGTGCAGGACGACGGCCATATCTTTTGTACCGAAGCACAGATCGAATCCGAGGTGACGGCCTTCAATGCGCTGGTGTTGAAAGTCTATGGCGACTTTGGCTTTCACGATGTGGCGGTGAAGCTGGCGCTGCGACCGGAGAGCCGGGTCGGTTCTGACGAAATCTGGGATAAATCTGAACAGGCCTTGCGCATCGCATTGCAAGCTTCTGGCCTGGAATGGCAAGAGCTGCCGGGCGAAGGCGCTTTCTATGGGCCGAAAATCGAATTCCACATCAAGGACGCCATTGGCCGTTCCTGGCAGTGCGGTACAGTGCAGGTGGATTTCTCGATGCCGGGTCGCCTGGGTGCTGAGTTTGTTGATGAGGATAATACCCGCAAGGTTCCGGTGATGTTGCACCGGGCGATACTAGGCTCGCTCGAGCGTTTCATCGGCATTCTGATCGAGCACCACGCTGGAGCCTTGCCGTTGTGGCTGGCGCCGGTGCAAATGGTGGTGATAAACATCTCCCAAGCGCAGGACGCCTATGCCACTCAGGTGGCGGATACTTTGCGCGCGGCCGGGTTCCGTACCCAACTGGATTTGCGTAATGAGAAGATTACCTATAAAATACGGGAACATAGCTTGCAGAAATTGCCTTATCAGCTGATTGTAGGGGACAAGGAAATGGCCGCAAGCCTGGTTGCCGTGCGAACCCGCAAAGGTGAGGACCTTGGGCAGATG
>JANPNS010000210.1:0-3000 GCA_031427575.1 Gallionellaceae bacterium | reverse complement strand
CGACGGGAATGGTGATCCTTGATGTGATCCTTAAAATGGCCAGTCAGGTAGTTGATGCGCGCCGTCATCAGAGCGACCTGAACTTCGGGGGAACCGGTGTCACTCTTGGCGCGTTGAAAGTCGGTCACGATTTGCGCTTTTTGCGCGGCGGTAATTGCCATTGGTTTTGCTCTCCTAAAAAAAGTGCCGCATTTTACCCCTTATTGGGGGTGTTGCTCAAGTCCAATAAGCGCAGACGGTCAAAGTGCTGCAAGTGCGGTGGTTTCAGCCTGGTCATCTGGGGATCCTACGGCACACTGGTTGCGGCCTGTTTCGCCACACCGGACAGCAATCTGTCAGGAGCGAGGCGGCGGCCTTGCAGCAGCCCTACCCCGATAAATCCGTGCGGGCCGTGCAGGCTGACCTTGCCATCCGGCAAGCCGGTGTCCAAGCCCAGCCGCTGCCCTTGCGCCAACCTGTGGATTTGCACGCTATCCAATTGCAGTTTGGGCATGTCCGGCATCAGGGATTCCAGCGGCAGAATACACCCATCGCGCTCGACCCCGGTCATTGACTCCAATTGCTGCCAGATATAGCTGTCGCGCAAATCGAAATGGGCGATCGCGGTGCGGCGCAGGCCGATCAGGTGCGCGCCGCAACCGAGTGCCGCGCCGATGTCTTCGGCCAGTGTGCGGATATATGTGCCTTTGCTGCAACGCACGGTGATGTCCATCTCGTTGCCGGAAAAAGAATGCAGAAGCAGCTCGTGGATCACCACGCTGCGCAACTCGCGTTCTATGGTCTCACCTTTGCGGATATATTCATAGAGCGGTCTGCCCTGATGTTTGAGCGCGCTGTGCATCGGTGGGAGCTGCTGTATCTGGCCGCGAAATTTTGCCAGCACGGTATCAACGTCGGCCTGCTTAACCTCCACTGGACGTTCCGCAGTGATCTCGCCTTCGGCATCGCCGGTGGTGGTGGTTATTCCCAGGCGCATCAGGGCGCGATAGGTTTTATCGGCTTCCAGCAAGGCATTTGAAAACTTGGTGGCTTGGCCGAAACAGATCGGCAGCAGGCCGGTGGCGAGGGGATCGAGGGTGCCAGTGTGTCCGGCTTTCTCAGCCTGGAACAGGTGGCGAACTTTTTGCAGCGCGGTGTTGGAGCTTAATTCCAGCGGTTTGTCGAACAACAAAACCCCGTCCAGTGGGCGTTTGTTACGGATCATAGTGTTGCTTGTAGCTGGTAGCTTGTAGCTTGTAGCAAACCCAGCTTGGCTACCCGCTACAAGCTACATGCTACGAGCTGCCTCCCTTGTCGCTGGCAACTGCTTGCTCGATGAGCTGCGACAGGCGTGCGCCGCGTTCGACCGAGGCATCATAGACAAAATGCAGCTGGGGAGTAATGCGCAGTTTCATGACATGGGCGAGCTGGCTGCGCAAAAAACCGCCGGCATGCTCCAAACCTTGTTGCACCGCTTCACTTGCGCCCTCCAGAGTGGTGTAGAACACTTTGGCATGAGCATAATCTTTAGTCACTTCAACACCGGTCAGGGTGATCATGTGCACGCGCGGATCTTTCACTTGCAGACGCAACAGCTCAGCCAGTTCGCGCTGGATTTGCTCGGCAACACGGTCTGTCCTGGCGTAATCCTTAGGCATTCAGGGTGCGCGCCACTTCAACGATTTCGAATGCTTCGAGTTGGTCGCCCACTTGAAGATCATTGAAATTATGCAATGACAGCCCGCACTCAAAATTCGAGCGCACTTCCTTGGCGTCATCCTTGAAGCGCTTCAATGAATCCAGTTCGCCGGTATGGATAACCACGTTGTCACGCAGCACACGCACCTGCGCGCTGCGCTTGATGACCCCTTCGGTCACATAGCAACCCGCCACCGTGCCGATTTTGGAGATATTGAATACCTGGCGGATTTCCACCATGCCGAGGATAATTTCTTTTTTCTCCGGCGCCAGCATACCGGACAGGGCGGCTTTGATTTCATCCACCATCTCGTAGATGATGTTGTAGTAACGCACGTCCACTCCACTGGATTCCGCCAGCTTGCGCGCGCTGGCATCGGCGCGGGTGTTAAAACCGAGTACCACGGCTTTGGAAGCCAGCGCCAGGTTAATGTCGGATTCGCTGATCGCGCCCACCGCGCTGTGGATGATATTGACTTTGACTTCAGCGGTAGACAGCTTGTGCAATGAACTGGCAATGGCTTCACACGAACCCTGCACATCGGCCTTGACGATCAGCGCCAGGGTACGTACTTCGCCTTCAGCCATCTGCTCCAGCATGTTTTCCAGGGTGGCGGCCTGCTGCTTGGCCAGCTTCACGGCGCGGAACTTGCCTTGACGGAACAAGGCGATTTCACGCGCTTTCTTCTCGTCTTCCAGCACCAGCACATCTTCACCCGCTATCGGCACCTCAGACAGTCCCTGAACCTCCACCGGGATTGAAGGCCCAGCCTCGGTCACGGTCTTGCCGTTTTCATCCAGCATGGCGCGCACGCGCCCCGATACGGCACCAATCAGCACTGCGTCACCACGCTTCAAGGTGCCGGACTGCACCAGTATCGTGGCCACCGGGCCCTTGCCTTTGTCCAGCCTGGCTTCAATCACAATACCCTTGGCCAGACTGAGTTTGGGTGCGGCCAGTTGCAGCACTTCGGCTTGCAACAATACACTTTCCAATAATGTGTCTATACCTTGTCCCGACTTGGCGGAGACCTCGACAAACATGCTGTCGCCTCCCCAGTCTTCTGGCACAACACCTTCTGCGACCAGTTCTTGCCTGACCCGTTCGGCGTTCGCTTCGGGCTTGTCAATCTTAGTCATCGCCACCACGATAGGCACCTTAGCCGCTCGCGCATGGTGGATCGCCTCTTTGGTCTGAGGCATCACCCCATCGTCAGCCGCCACCACCAGAATGACAATATCGGTCACTTTTGCGCCACGCGCACGCATCGCGGTAAAAGCCTCATGTCCCGGCGTATCGAGAAAGGTAATCATGCCACGCGG
>JANPNS010000209.1:0-1651 GCA_031427575.1 Gallionellaceae bacterium | reverse complement strand
CGCTGCCTGCGGCGGGTGGCATGGTAGGCCAAACCCGTGCCAGCCGGAATCAGGCGGCCAACAATGACGTTCTCCTTCAGTCCGCGCAAGTCGTCCCGCTTGCCCATGATCGCGGCCTCGGTCAGAACACGCGTCGTTTCCTGGAAGGAAGCGGCGGAGATGAACGAGTCTGTGGACAACGAAGCCTTGGTAATCCCCAGCAGCATAAATTCGTACGTTGCCGGCTGCTTGCCCAGCGCTTGCACGCGTTCATTCTCGCGCAGCAATACTGCGCGCTCGACCTGCTCCTTCGGAATAAAGGTGGTGTCGCCCTCATCCACAATCTGCACGCGGCGCAACATCTGGCGCACGATAACTTCGATATGCTTGTCGCTGATCTTCACGCCCTGCAGGCGGTACACGTCCTGCACTTCGTCAGTGATATACCGCGCCAGCTCTGCCACGCCCAGCAAACGCAGAATATCGTGCGGATCGGCCGGGCCATCCACGATCATTTCGCCCTGGGTCACCGTCTGCCCCTCGTGCACCAGCAAGTGTTTTTCTTTGGTAATCAGGAACTCGTGCGGCACGCCTTCGGCGTCGGTAATGACCAGGCGCTGCTTGCCCTTGGTATCCTTGCCGAAAGACACGGTGCCGGTAACTTCTGCCAACATGCCCGCATCCTTGGGCGAACGCGCCTCAAATAGTTCCGCCACACGCGGCAGACCGCCGGTAATATCGCGCGTCTTGCTGATTGCCTGCGGGATACGCGCCAGCACTTCGCCTACGCCGACATGCTGACCATCTTCCACGGTGACAATAGAACCCGTCTGAAAAGTCACCGAAATGGACAAGTCCGTACCGGCAATTTTGATTTCTTTACCTTTGTCATCGAGCAAGCGCACTAACGGGCGTAGCGCTCCCTTGCCTTGTGCGCCGGCGCGCTTGGGATCAATCACCACCAAGGTCGACAATCCGGTAACTTCATCGATCTGCCTGGCAACGGTAACGCCCTCTTCCACGTTCTCAAAGCGTGCACGGCCTGCATATTCGGTAATGATCGGACGGGTATGCGGATCCCAAGTTGCCAGCACTTCGCCAGCACGCACCGGACTACCCTCACGCACGGTTAACATCGCGCCATACGGTACCTTATGACGCTCGCGCTCGCGCCCATGATCATCTGTTACCATCACCTCACCACTACGCGCCACCACCACCACATCTCCACGGGCAGTGCTGACGGTACGCATGTTCGCGCTGTATTTCATGATGCCGTTAGATTTACCCTCAACCTGGCTGGCCACCACGGTACGCGATGCTGCGCCGCCAATGTGGAAAGTGCGCATGGTCAACTGCGTACCCGGTTCGCCGATGGACTGCGCAGCAATCACGCCTACCGTTTCGCCCACGGTTACCAGGCCACCGCGACCCAGATCACGGCCATAGCACTTGGCGCACAAGCCATAACGTGTTTCGCAAGTCAGCGGAGTGCGCACATGCACTTCATCGATACCCAGCGACTCAATGGTTTCCACCATATCCTCGTCCAACAGAATGCCCGCTTCATACAGCGTTTCGCTGGTTTCCGGATTGACAACATCCTTATTAACAACTCGGCCCAGTATGCGTTCACGCAATGCCTCGATGACCTCACCGCCTTCAACCAAAG
>JANPNS010000208.1:0-6620 GCA_031427575.1 Gallionellaceae bacterium | reverse complement strand
GAACACAGAGTTCACAGAGAAAAACAATGGGTTGTCGTTAATGACCCGCTCACCCATCGGGTAAACATTAAAAATGTGTGAAGCCCGCACCCTCTCTGTGTCCTCTGTGATCTCTGTGGCTTGAACTGCGGTTTTTAGGATGAATGGAGCTTGTCGGCGTTAGACGTACTGAGCCATACGGCACCAGCTACGAAGAATAAAGCTCCGAGAATGGTATTCGCCCCAGCGTCAAGTTTTGCTCGAACCCCAATAGTCCATATCACTGCGAGCATCAGCAACGCGGCGTAACCGACATAACCGAAAATTTCCATATGCTTCTCCTAGTGATGCCCAACAAGTGGTTCGATACCTCACCACGAACGGGTTTGGATTGGTGCCGCTTTTAATGCAATCTGAAGTAAAGCAATAACAAGCCCGCTGCGGTAAGCAGCACAGCAATAACCATCAGCCACTGATTGCTTCGTCTGTGCTGGGCTGTCAATTCGCGCAACGCGCTGGCAATTTCTGCGGCGGGATTTTCATGCAGCCGCTGGTGCAGCAGGCGCGGCAGTTGCGGCAGCAGAGTGGCGAAGCGCGGCGCTTCGGCGCGCAAGGTTTTGAGGAAGCCGCGCCAGCCGATTTGCTCCTTCATCCAGCGTTCCAGCCAGGGCATGGCGGTCTTCCACAAATCCAGTTCGGGATCTAGTTGTAGCCCCAGGCCTTCCACATTAAGCAGCGTTTTTTGCAGCAACACCAATTGCGGCTGAACTTCGATACCGAAGCGGCGCGAAGTCTGAAACAGGCGCAGCAGCACACGCCCAAAAGAAACTTCGCGCAATGGTTTGTCGAAGATCGGTTCACACACGGCGCGGATGGCTGATTCCAGCTCGTCCACACGGGTATCCGCCGGTGCCCAGCCTGATTCGATATGTACTTGTGCCACACGCTTGTAATCGCGGCGGAAAAAAGCCAGGAAATTCTGCGCCAGATAATTTTTGTCGCTGTCGGTGAGCGTGCCCATGATGCCGAAATCGAGCGCGATGTAGCGCCCATCCGCCGCTACCTGCACATTGCCGGGGTGCATGTCAGCGTGAAAAAATCCATCGCGGAAAACCTGGGTATAGAAAATCTCCACGCCATTGGCTGCCAGTTTGACAATGTCTATACCTGCCGCGCGCAAGGCATCCACCTGGCTGATGGGAATGCCATCCATACGTTCCATAACCATCACTTCAGTTGAGCACCAATCCCAGTAAATATCCGGCACCGTGAGCAGGCTGGAGTTGGCGAAGTTGCGCTTCAACTGGCTGGCACAGGCTGCCTCGCGCATCAGATCAAGCTCGTCATGCAGATGCTTCTCGAATTCCGCCACCACCAGGCGCGGCTTGAGGCGCTTGCCGTCTTCCCACCAGCGCTCCATCAGTCCGGCGCAAATATCGAGCAGCGCGACATCGTGCGCGATGATGCGCGCGATGCCGGGACGCAAAATTTTCACCGCGACTTCGCGCCCATCCGGCAACACTGCAAAATGTACTTGTGCCACCGAAGCACTGGCGGTGGGTATCAGATCAAAGCTGCGGAAAACTCCATGCAGTTTTTTCTGGTAGGCAGCTTCCAGCAATGCCACGGCTTGCTGTGAAGGAAAAGGCGGCACCTGATCCTGCAATTTGGCCAGCTCGTCGGCGATGTCAGCAGGCATCAGGTCGCGCCGGGTGGAAAGCATCTGCCCGAATTTGACGAAGATCGGCCCAAGATTTTCCAGAGCCAAGCGTAATCTTTGCGCACGTGGTGCAGAAGTGTTGCGGAAAAACAGCAGCAGGTTGAGAGGCGCCAGCAGCCAACGGGTGCGAGTATGCGCCAGCAGAAATTCGTCCAGGCCGAAGCGCAGCACGACGAAAATAATTTTGAAAAGACGTAACAGGCGCATTACAAATTTAAGAATGGGTTAAACGACTAATGCGTTGCTCTAGCCTTGCCACATCGTCGCGCAGCTTGTCTACTTGTTGCACAAAGGTGGCGACATGAGCGGATTTGGCCAGCAGCGGCCGTTCCTCGGTCCAGTATTCAGCCAGCGCCTGCGACAAGTTAAGCGCAGTATCGCGTACCTGTTGTGGAGCAGCCTTGGCCAACTGCACGATGCGCTCGGCGGCAATATCGCCGGTAACGCGGCTAATGTCTTCCGCTGCGTCCCAGCGCAGGTGGCGGCTGAGAAAAAAAATTTCGGCAAGCAGAGTTGCATCGCCGGTGCTGGATATTTCGTTGTGCGCCTCTTCATCATGTAACGCCAGGCGTGGCAATAGTGAGGGTGCGATCACGCAATGTGCATCTGCGCTGGCATCTTGCGCCGCAGCACTCAGCGCGCCGTCGTCCTGAATGGTAAAGGCAAAAGAAAACGGCGCGATATCAAAGCGCGCCGTTTTGCCGGAAAATTTCTTCAGCCGCTGCAATGCCCATCCGCTCTGGATGAGCAGATGGTTAAGGGTTGCAGCGGCAGACCGGCCCAACATAGTGTTAGACAGTTTGCTGGATACCGCTCAGCAGCCACACCGCCTTGTCGTCGCGCAGATTTTTCTGCACATGCCACACTTCATCTACATTATCCGGCGTGCCATTATTCTCGCGCAACTGGCCGGTGAAGCGCACGCTGGCGATAGCGCAGTCGCCTTCGTTGGCCACTTCCAGCAAGGCACCATGGATGGCGATCACATCGGTCTTCTGTGGCGTGTTGTCTCGTTCTTGCAGTTTCATGGAAATCTCGGCGAACATTTCCGGCGTGGTGTATTCGCGGATGTCATTCAAATCCTTGCTGTCATTCGCGGCCTGCAAGCGGATGAACGAAGTCTTCGCGCTGCGCAAAAAATTTGCTACCGGAAAATCTGCCGGAATGTTGCGCGCCTGACTGGTAGACGCGGCAGACATTGAACCCCCGGACAAAGGCTGTTGCAGGGGTTGCGGATTGCCATAAGGCGCGGTCGCTCCGGCATATTGCATGGCAGGTTGCGGCCTGCGGAATTTGGTGATCAGAAACATCACCAACCCGGCCGCTAGCAAGGCCAGCAGCATGCCGCCCATCGCACCCCCCAAACCACCCCCGGCAAACAACGCGCCCAAGCCCGCACCAATGGCCAAACCGGCCAATGGCCCCAGCCACCTGTTGCCGGCGGGTTGCGCCGGTGTCGCGCCCGGTGTCGGTGCCGCAGCAGGAGCTTTCTGGGTTTGCTGAGGTGCTATCGAACGCTGCTTGCCAAAACTGCCGCCCCCGCCAAAGCGCCGGGCTTCCGCCGTGGTGGCGAGCAAACTCAAACTGGTCAAAGTAATCGTCAACAACATCAAAAATCGTTTCATGTGTGCCTCTTGATTGGGGTTAAACAGTGGGGGCGGAGTATAGCATCAGCAGGGGGTGCTGCTGACGGCGTGGTGATCGGGTAATAATTTTGGGGTGATCAGGCTTGGCACAATAGAACTAAATAGGCTTTTGAAGTATGCAAAATACTATCGGTGTGGGTCGCAAGACATTAGTCGTAAGCACTGCGTGCACATGATTAAGGTGATGACTTTAGAGGTGCCCTTTACTGTTTGCTCAAGGGCACCTCTAAAAATCCAAACTCCGTCGCGATACTGCGTTGCTCACAAAAAATTACTCCTTACATATCACACATATGCGGCGTCGCAATTTTTTGCTCGCGCCTTGTCTCGCTTAGGATTTTGAATTTTTAGAGGCGCCCTCAAGACGGTTCACACCCTACTATCCCGCTCAACTTCTCCCCCTGCGTCGTGCTGGATAGTGGCCTGCGGTGTAACCACCTGCCAGCAGCAGACGGGAAGACAGGTTTGTTGGCGGAAATGTTGACCTACAAATAGCTTTCAAAAAACAGTGTTACCATTTGACTTGTCAGGATTTATTAAACTATAGTTCGTCCCATGCAAGTAGAATTGGACACTTTGGAAGGCAAGATGGCGCAATTAGTGCATTTGACTCAGCGATTGCGCGCGGAAAACCATAGGCTGCGTCAAGAGCTGGCTCAAGTACTAAGCCAAAGCCGACAATACCATGACAAGATTGACGGTGCCAAGTCGCGCCTGGAACAATTGCTGGCACAACTACCTGAAGCAAATATATGAGCGGCGATGTAAAAACACTGGACGTTACCATCCTTGATCACGAATTCCGTGTCGCTTGCCCAGCCGATGAGCGCGCCGAATTGCTGGACGCAGTTGCTTATCTGGACAAAAAAATGCGCGAAATTCGCGATATTGGCAAGATCGCATCGATCGAACGTATCGCCATAATGTCCGCCTTGAATATCGCTCACGAGCTGCTAACCACGCGCCTTGGGGCTGGTTTTGACATAGCAGAATTTAAGCGTAGAATGGACTCCATGCAGGCAACCATCGACGCGACACTCGCGGAACAGGATGAGTTATTTTAACGTGAAACTCGCGTAGCGAGGCCTTGTCCCCCTCGCCCTCTGGGAGAGGGATGGGGACAGGGAAACGGGCATAGCGTGTTTAATTATTATGGGCGGCAAAATTACCATGCCCGCTAGTTTGTTCCCTGCGGTGTTCGTCAGGCTCATAATTCTTTGAACCAATAAGCATAGCTTAAGCCGCGACCCCTAGCCGTTACTGTTGTGCGCATCCCTTGTGGATGTACCTGATGTAACCGGGAACCGGCTCTCTTGAACTCAGGTTCAAGGTATTGGGCCAACGGCACAGGCGGGGGACTTTAATTTGAAATGCGGCGCGAGCCGCATTTCTTTTTTCAGCGAGAAATATCGTGCGTTATTGGCTGATGAAAACTGAACCCGGCGATGTCAGCATTGACGATCTGGCCGGGCTGCCCGAGCAAAGCGTCGCCTGGTACGGTGTGCGCAACTACCAAGCGCGCAACTTCATGCGCGACCAAATGCATATTGGTGATGGCGTGTTGTTCTACCATTCCAATTGTGCAGTGCCCGGCATCGCGGGCATTGCACGTGTTTCCAGTGTTGCCTATCCCGATGCCACGCAGTTTAAGCGCAACAGTAAATATTTCGACCCCAAAGCCACCCAGGAAGCGCCGCGCTGGTTCAATGTTGATGTGCAACTGGTAAAAAAAATCGGGCTCATCCCGCTAGCTGAGTTGCGCCAGCCCCCCGAGCTTGAACGTATGCGCATTCTGCAGCGCGGCAACCGCCTGTCCATCACACCGCTAGACCCGGCCGAGTGGAAATTTATCACCCAAACTTTGGTGCATGATTGACATGGAATGGGCGTTAGCTTATTTGCTGCTGGGTGCCGTGGTTGGCCTATTTGCAGGATTGTTTGGCATCGGCGGCGGATTGTTATTAGTTCCGGCGCTGCTGATACTGTTCGAGATGCAGCACTTCCCAGCTGAACATGGCATGCATCTGGCGCTCGGCACCGCGATGGCCACCATTCTGTTTACTTCGCTCTCCAGCATGCGCAAACATCACCAGCACGGCGCGGTAAACTGGCGTGTAGTGCGCACCATCACCCCCGGCATTCTGCTGGGCACATTACTGGGCGCGCTGTTTGCGGCTTCCATATCACCGCGCGCACTGGGAATATTTTTTGCGCTATTCGTGTATTTTGCAGCACTGCAAATGCTGCTCGACATACGCCCCAAAGCCTCACGCCAACTGCCCGGCATGACAAGCATGGCGCTGGTTGGCACTTTCACTGGCTGGATCAGCACCCTGGTATCCATTGGTGGCGGCACGGTGGTTATTCCCTTTTTGGTGTGGTGCAACGTGTCGCTACGCAATGCCATCGGAACCTCTGCCGCAATCGGTTTCCCGGTCGCCGTGGGCGGCACAGTGGGTTACATCGCAACGGGCATGAGCTTACAAACGCTGCCTGCGCCAAATCTGGGGTTTGTGTATCTACCGGCCTTGCTGTGGGTTGCGCTCGCCAGCATCATTACCGCACCGCTTGGCGCAAAAGCCACGCATTACATGCGGCTGGGATTGTTGCGCAAATTGTTTGCCATGCTGTTGCTGGTGCTGGCGACCCGGTTGCTGTGGAAAGTTTTGTAGCGGTCTTCAGAAAAAATTAGTCACAAGGTTGGGTTGGCGGTTTTATCGCGCTGACAATTTTCATGCTACGAAGTGGCATAGAAAATTGCGTACCTTTGGTGTAACCCAACAAACCCTAATTGCATCTTCAACGCTAGGGTTCGGCATTGGATTCCTGCCCCAGCGGTTTATGTTCTACCAGCAAGGAATGGAGTCGGCGGCTGTCGGCACGCAAAACGGTAAAGACAAGATCGTCGATGACGACGCTGTCGCCGCGCTTGGGTAATTGACCGGCCGCCTTGATCACCAAGCCGCCGATGGTGTCATACTCTTCGTCGCTGAACGACGTGCCGAGCGCTTCATTAAAATCTGCAATCTCAGTCGCCGCCTTGACGCGCCAGTTACCCGCCGCATCTTGTATCAGGTTATCTTCGTCTTCGTTGATATCATATTCATCTTCAATGTCGCCGACGATCTGTTCCAGCACGTCCTCAATCGTGACCATGCCGCATACCCCGCCGTATTCATCTACAACCAGCGCAATGTGGTTGCGATTGCTGCGGAAATCGCGCAACAGCACGTTGAGGCGCTTGGATTCCGGCACAAATATGGCCGGCCGCAGCA
>JANPNS010000207.1:0-1634 GCA_031427575.1 Gallionellaceae bacterium | reverse complement strand
TGATCTATGCGCCCAAACATGTAGCGCCGCGCCGGATCGATCATTGGGCGCAGCAGGTGGACGTGTTGCCCACGCTCGCATCGCTGGTCGGCATCGGCTATCGCAACCCCGCACTAGGACGCGACCTGCTCGATCCGCAGTTCGATGCCACACGTGTCGCTTTCGAGTTACAGTTCACCGGCAACAGCGAGAAAGGCGTACTGGCAGATCGTTACCTGTTCGTTGACCGCAAGCCGCCGGCGGCGTTTGACATTTTATCGGCCAAACCGACTGCGAATCTGTATGAGCAAAACCCTGTGTCCCCCGAATTTCAGCGGCTGGCGCAACAGTGGTCGCACTTTCCGGTAGCCTATGGCAATGCGGCGCTGTATTTGCAAACGCACAACCCGCGCTTTCACGATTGAAAATGAGCGGACGCCGACCCCTGCTGCTTTGCCTGGTGCTGATCGCCTTCGGCGCAGCGTTTTATAAAGTCGCTAATCGCCCATCAGCGGCACTTTTTCAACCGGCAGTCATCACCGCGCAAACCGGCAATACTGCGCCCGAAATACACACACACTTTGCATCCGCCCAGCAGAATATCCATACCCATGCCGCCTCCCTGGTCGAGCTGGGCGATGGCCGTATTCGCGCCTTCTGGTTTGCCGGCAGCCGCGAAGGCGCGCGGGATGTCGAGATCCGCAGCGCGGTTTTTGATCCCGCGAAAAATCTATGGAGCACCGAGCAAAGCATCGCCGATCGTACAGGCACGCAACGTGCGCTGCTGCGCTATGTCAAGAAACTCGGCAACCCGGTCGCGCAGCGCGCGCCGGATGGCACGCTGTGGCTGTTTTATGTGACCGTGTCGCTGGGCGGCTGGGCGGGCAGCTCGATCACGGCAATTACTTCAATGGATGACGGCGCTACCTGGAGTCCGGCGCGCCGGCTGATTACTTCCCCGTTCATGAATGTCAGCACGCTGGTCAAGGGCGAGCCATTTTTATATAGCGATGGAACGATGGGGCTGCCGGTTTATCACGAGTTCATCGGCAAATTCGGTGAACTGTTGCGCATCGGCAAGGGCGGTGAAATTCTCGACAAGCAGCGGCTGAGCTCGGGAAGGTACGGCCTGCAGCCGGTGGTGCTGATCAAAGATCCGCAACAGGCGCTGGCGCTGATGCGTTATTCCGGCGCGAGTCCCATGCGGATGATCGCAACCGCGACCGACGATGCCGGGCAACACTGGAGCCCGCCGGTGAAAACTGCGCTGGCTAACCCGAATGCGGCGATTGCCGGTGTGGCGCTGCCCGATGGGCGTCTTCTACTGGTGTTCAACGATACCGAAAGAGAACGCGACGCGCTGTCATTGGCGGTGTCGGCGGACGGCGGCGCCACTTGGGGAACCGTTTATCAATTGGAAGATCAGCGTGGACATCCCACCGAACCGGCGCGCTATGTGCAGGCTGCTGCTGATTTGGCCAAGGCCACCGAGGCAAGTATCACCGACGCAACGGCCTACGCAAAATCTGCCAAGCGCATTAAATGCGTGGCGCAGCATTGTGGCTTCGAGTTCTCCTACCCATACCTGATCCAGACGAAGAATGGCGATTTCCATTTGGTGTACACCTGGAACAGGAGCTTCATCAAACATGTCC
>JANPNS010000206.1:0-3788 GCA_031427575.1 Gallionellaceae bacterium | reverse complement strand
GGCTTTGTAAATCGGCGGTTATCCTAAAAACCGCAGTTCAAGCCACAGAGGTCACAGAGAACACAGAGAGAGACGCGGTTTCTCCACATTTCGTGGCTTCACCGAAAAGGTGAATCGCTCCCGTGTTGCAACCGTTTGTTTTTCTCTGTGATCTCTGTGTTCTCTGTGGCTAACTGATTTTTCTAGGGTTATTCCGATTCTCGGGACAGGCTTGTTTTACCTTTGGAACTAACCCTCCGCTTTGTGCGGTAGCGCAGGAAAAATCTTCACCACTTTCACTACGCGATCCTGGGTTTGGATGATCTCGATCGGGTAGTCGGCAATCTTGAGGCTGGTGCCCGCTTCCGGTATGTCTTGCAGGCGTTCCAGAATCAGGCCATTGAGTGTTTTCGCTCCGTCCAGCGGAAAGTGCATACCTAACTTGCGGTTCAGATCGCGCAAAGGTGTGCTGCCTTCCACCAGCAGGCTGCCGTCTTCATAACGCAGAAACTTGCCGGTCTGCGCGGGTGACTGAGTGGTAAAGTCACCTACAATTTCTTCAAGAATGTTTTCCAGCGTCACCAGGCCCAGCAATTCGCCATATTCGTCCACCACCAATCCCAGCCGGGTGTGCCGCTCTTGAAAATGCTGCAACTGCGACAACAGCGCGGTATCGGACGGAATGAAGTAAGGTTCATGCAGCAATTCGCGCAACTCGCCGGCGTCGAAACTGGCGCGCTGCACCAGACTCAGCGCGCGGCGCACATGCAGGATACCCACGATATTATCGAGCGCCCCTTCATATACCGGCAATAGCGTGTGATGGCATGTTGCCAGTTGCTCGCGCAAAATTTCCGGCGCAGCGTTCAGGTCGAGTGCTTCAATCTGGTTGCGCGGTATCATCACGTCGTTCACCGCGATGCGTTCTATATCCACCAGATTGAGCAACATCTTCTGGTGTTTGCGTGGCAGGAATTGTTCCGATTCCAGCACCAGGGCACGCAACTCCTCCAAATTTACTTTTTGCTTGCTCTGGTCGGCATGTACCTTTATGCGCAGCAGCCACAAAAAACCATGCACCATTGTCATGGCGACATATACCACCGGATAAAACAGTTTATTGAGCGGCGCCAGGATATAACTTGAGGGTAGCGCAATGCGTTCCGGATAGCTGGCAGCGATTACCTTGGGCATGATCTCGCTGAACACCAGAATTACAAAAGTGATTAACAGTGTGCCGGACACGATTGCCCATTCACTTTGGCCGAACAAGCGCAGGATGATAATCTGGGTCAGTGCTGCCGCCACTACATTAAGCAGGGTATTGCCTAGCAGAACGGAGCCGAGCAATTTGTCGGTCTGTGCCAGCAGTTTGGCGGTAAGCTTGGCGCTGTTGTTGCCCTTGCGCACCAGGTGACTCAGTCGATGACGGTTCAGTGCCATCATGCTGGTTTCGGAAGCGGAGAAAAATCCGGAACAGATCAGTATCAAAATCAGGGCGAGGAACAGTGCGCCCAGTGAGATATCATCCAAAGCGGGAAGCCTTAACTAATGCGATGCGTGAAGTATCGGGGAGGCAGCGGGGGGTGTCAACTGTAGGGCACCTCTAAAAATCCAAACTCCGTCGCGATACTGCGTTGCTCAAGAAATTTTAACGCTTACATATCAAATATATGCGGCGCGGTAAAATTTCTTTCGCGCCTTGTCTCGCTTAGGATTTTGAATTTTTAGAGGTACCCTGTAGATGCCCCCATAGAGATTGACGGGTAAGCATGAAGCATGCTTTAAAACTGGAGATTGTCGGCCTTTCCAGCCAACGTGATAAAATGCGCGCCTTGCCCGTCCACCATTACTTGGAAGGTTGTCATGTTCTCCAGCAAAAATACCGTTGCTCGTACCGACCCGGAATTATGGGCGGCAATACAGAATGAAAACCGCCGTCAGGAGGACCACATCGAGTTGATCGCCTCGGAAAATTACACAAGCCCTGCGGTGATGGAGGCGCAGGGCAGCCAGCTCACCAATAAATATGCCGAAGGTTATCCCGGCAAGCGTTACTACGGTGGTTGTGAATATGTGGACGTGGCCGAGCAACTGGCGATAGATCGCGTCAAGAAGTTGTTTGGTGCCGAATACGCCAACGTGCAGCCGCATTCCGGTTCGCAGGCCAATCAAGCGGTGTACATGTCCGTGCTCAAGCCAGGCGACACAATTCTCGGCATGTCGTTGGCACATGGTGGGCATCTGACTCACGGCGCGTCGGTGAACATCAGCGGCAAGCTGTATCACGCCATACAGTACGGCCTGAATGAAAAAGAAGAAATAGACTATGACGCCGTACAAAAACTGGCGTTGGAACACAAACCAAAAATGATTGTAGCGGGCGCGTCTGCTTATGCATTGGTGATTGACTGGAAGCGCTTTCGAGTGATCGCCGACAGCGTGGGTGCTTTTTTGTTTGTGGATATGGCGCACTACGCCGGACTTATTGCAGCAGGTTATTATCCTTCTCCGGTGGGCATTGCTGATTTCGTGACCAGCACCACGCACAAGACCTTGCGCGGCCCGCGCGGCGGCTTTATTCTGGCTCGCGCCGAGCATGAGAAAATACTCAATTCCGCGATTTTCCCCGGCATTCAGGGCGGCCCGTTGATGCACGTCATCGCGGCCAAGGCGGTGGCATTCAAGGAGGCAGGCAGCAAGGAATTCAAGGCCTACCAGATGCAAGTGATAGACAACGCGCGCGTCATGGCCAAAGTGTTACAGGAGCGCGGCTTGCGCATTGTATCTGGCCGCACCGACAGCCATCTGTTTCTGGTTGACCTGCAAGCCAAGCACATCACCGGCAAGGATGCCGAAGCGGCACTGGGACGCGCGCATATCACGGTGAACAAAAACGCTATTCCCAACGACCCGCAAAAACCTTTCGTCACCAGCGGTATACGCATCGGCAGCCCGGCCATGACCACGCGCGGTTTCAAGGAACTGGAAGCCGAAAAGCTGGCGCACCTGATTGCGGATGTGCTGGATGCGCCGAATGACGATGCGGTAATCCAGCGCGTAACCGGTGAGGTGAAAAAAATGACCACGCAATTTCCGGTGTATGGAGAGTGAGCCTGTAGCCAGTAGCTTGTAGCGGGTAGCCAAACCATCGGCTTTTCGCTACCAGCTACCAGCTACCAGCTACCAGCTCATCATGAGATGCCCATTCTGCAAAGGCCCCGACACCCAGGTGGTGGACACCCGCGAAAGCGAGGAGGGCGACAGCATACGCCGCCGTCGCCGTTGCCTGTCCTGCGATAAGCGTTTCACCACCTATGAGAGGGTGGAATTGCGCATGCCACAAGTGGTTAAACAGAATGGCATGCGCTCGGAATTTGATGAAGAAAAGTTGCGCACCAGTTTCAATCGGGCCTTGCACAAGCGCCCGGTTCCGACAGAGCTGGTCGATGCGGCCATCGATCATGTGATACAAAAAGTTTTCGCGCTGGGCGAACGGGAGATCGCTTCCCGCCAGATTGGCGAAATGGTGATGAAGGAATTGCTGAAGCTGGATAAAGTGGCCTACATCCGCTTTGCCTCGGTGTACAAAAGCTTTCAGGATGTGGGCGATTTTGCCGACGCGGTCGAGGCGGTGCGCAAATCACCGGCGCGGCGGAAAAAGCCTGTAGTTTGACCATGGCGACAACAGAGGACTGCAAATGGATGGCGCATGCGCTGCATTTGGCAGAGCGTGGCCTGTACACCACCAGTCCGAATCCTCGCGTCGGTTGCGTGCTGGTGCGCGAGGATAAAGTGGTGGGTGAAGG
>JANPNS010000205.1:0-4119 GCA_031427575.1 Gallionellaceae bacterium | reverse complement strand
CGCCGGAACGGTCAAACCTAACGGAGTCCCCCGGCATAGCCGGGGGTTTACCCAACTGAATTAGTTGATTGCCACAACGTGCGCTAGGCGCATCGCAAGAAAAAACACTACATTACGCAGACTATGCCGCCTTTTTCATGGGCATGTCGGCTCGTTTGCTCACGTATAACAACTCGATACCGAATTACCTTGATGAAGCAGATTTGGTGCAATGAAATTGCAAATCAAAATAAGGTAGAGGCTGGAAGCCACGATTCCGCTGGGACCGTTTTATCATGCCAAGAATGAAACCCCCAGATTCATCATCTACCAGAAGGTGGGGAGAGAAAGGGAGTGCCCCGGGGACTGCGTGTGTAATATAGCTGCCCTGTGGGCGAGGCGCAAAATCCAGAAGCGACAGGACATCACAGACCACTCCTTGCTCACATAACATATTCAGATTGACATATAATTCCTTACATGAAATAATAAGTCGGAATTAACGAGGAATTTCAGGAGGCAATAAATGCTTGCGACAGTAACTGATAAGGGACAAGTAACCGTCCCCAAAAATATACGTGACCAGCTCCACATTGCGACTGGCAGCAAGCTTGATTTTGAGGTGGAGGAGGACGGCAGCCTGCGGGTGCGGGTGCTGGTGCGCGGCTCCGACAATCTGTTCGGCTTGGTGCATCGCCCCGGAGTCAAGCCACTCAGCATCAAGGCGATGGATGAAGGAATCGTCGCGGCGACGAAAGCGCGCAACCAACGTTCGCGCAAATGATTGCGCTTGACACCAATGTCTTGGTGCGGCTGGTCACCCGTGACAACGAGGCGCAGGCACAACGTGCCAAGGCAGTGTTCGACGCGCATGGGGAGGAACACGGTGGATTGTTCGTGTCCGACATTGTTCTGGCTGAATTGTGTTGGACGCTGTCGCGCAGCTATGAACTGGAACGTGCCGACATCGCGCGCACCGTGCGCGCCCTGCTCGACAATAGCAGCATCGCCTTCGAATCGCCGCTCGCCGTGCGCAATGCGCTGAACAGTTTTGCAACCACTACTGCGGATTTCCCAGATTGCCTGATCGTAGCCAAAGCCAGCCACGCCGGTTGTAGCCACACGCTTACCTTTGACCAGCGCATGAAATTGTTGCCCAGAGTTCAGCTTCTTTAATCTCTCCGAGTAAATTCTCCGCCCCTTGGGACGACGGCTGGCGACAGCCAGCGACTTGAAGAGCGCAATTAATGCGGGATCAATAGTTAGAGCGCATCACGCATTCTCTTTTTGAAGGGAGGGGTGTTTTACGGTATCATTGCGACCCATGATCAAATACATCTTCATTACCGGCGGCGTAGTGTCTTCGATAGGCAAGGGGATTGCCGCCGCCTCCCTCGCGGCGATTCTTGAATCACGCGGCCTCAAGGTAACACTGCTTAAGCTGGATCCTTATATCAATGTTGATCCCGGCACCATGAGTCCGTTTCAGCATGGTGAAGTGTTTGTGACAGAGGACGGCGCAGAAACCGATCTGGACTTGGGTCACTATGAACGTTTTGTCTCGGCCAAGATGCGCAAGGCAAACAACTTCACCACCGGACAGATTTATGACAGCGTGATTCGCAAAGAACGCCGTGGCGAATACTTGGGCAAGACGGTGCAGGTAATTCCGCATATCACCAATGAAATCCAGGCGTTCATCGAGCGCGGCGCGTCTGCTTCATATGATGGTAAAGCTGACGTGGCCATAGTCGAAATTGGCGGCACAGTGGGTGACATTGAGTCTCTGCCATTTCTGGAGGCGGCACGCCAGATGGGGTTGCGCCGCGCCCGCAGTGAAACGGCCTACATACACTTGACGCTGGTTCCCTACATTGCCAGTGCCGGCGAACTGAAAACCAAGCCTACACAGCACAGTGTGCAGAAGCTACGCGAGATTGGTATCTTTCCCACAGCATTGCTGTGCCGTGCCGACCGCCCGATTCCAGATGAAGAACGCGCCAAGATTTCATTGTTTGCCAACGTGCGTGAAGAGGCGGTCATTTCCATGTGGGATGTGGACACCATCTACAAGGTGCCGCAGATGCTGCATGAGCAGGGCTTGGATCGCATCGTCTGTGAACAGCTGGGACTACAGCTTCCCCCCGCCGATTTGTCGGTGTGGAACAAGCTGGTAAAAGCATTGGAAAACCCGCAGCATGAAATTACCATAGGCATGGTAGGCAAGTATGTTGATCTGACAGAATCCTACAAATCGCTGATCGAAGCCCTGCGTCATGCCGGCATACATACTTCGACGCGCGTCAATATCGAATACATTGATTCGGAAATGCTGGAAAGCGGCGGGGTAGATGGCCTGAAGCATCTTGATGCAGTGTTGGTGCCGGGCGGTTTCGGCAAGCGCGGCACGGAAGGCAAGATTGCAGCGATACGCTATGCCCGCGAAAATAAACTTCCCTATCTTGGCATCTGCCTCGGTATGCAGCTTGCGGTCATTGAATATGCGCGCCATGTGGCGGGTATGAAGGATGCGAATAGCACCGAGTTCAATCTGGAAACCGAACATCCGGTCGTGGCGCTGATCACTGAATGGCTCGACCGCGAAGGCAGGGTCGAGACGCGCAGCGCGGATTCTGATCTGGGCGGCACCATGCGCCTGGGCGCGCAGCGCTGCCCGATCAAACCCGGCACTTTGGCAGCGCGCATCTATGGCACAGAAGTCAACGAACGCCATCGCCATCGCTATGAGGTCAACAACTATTACGTACCCGCGCTGGAAAAAGCCGGGTTGATAATTGCAGCACGCACCCCAGCTGAAGCATTGCCGGAAATCATGGAATTGCCACAAACGATGCACCCGTGGTTTGTGGGCGTGCAGTTCCATCCGGAATTTACTTCCACCCCGCGCGATGGCCATGCGCTTTTTAAATCTTTCGTGGAAGCTGCCGTGTATCATCGGCAAGCCGTGCACACAAAACAAAAGGTGACAGTGTGAAACTATGTGATTTTGAAGTTGGTCTGAGCCGCCCCATGTTTCTGATTGCCGGGCCATGCGTAATCGAGTCCGAGCAAATGGCGCTGGACACGGCGGGCAAGCTCAAGGAGATTTGCCTGGAGCTGGGTATCCCGTTCATTTATAAATCCTCTTATGACAAGGCCAACCGCAGTTCCGGAAAATCTTTCCGCGGTTTTGGCATGGATGAGGGCTTGCGCATTTTGCAAAAAGTAAAATCGCAGATAGGCGTACCGGTGCTGACCGACGTGCACAGCATAGAGGAGATTGCGACTGTCGCAGCCGTGGTGGATGTGCTGCAAACCCCCGCTTTCCTGTGCCGCCAGACCGATTTTATTCACGCTGTCGCGCGCTGTGGTAAGCCGGTAAATATCAAGAAGGGTCAGTTCCTGTCACCGTGGGACATGCAGCATGTGGTGGAAAAAGCGCGTGAGGCCAGTGGTGCGGATAACATCATGGTGTGCGAACGTGGCGCTTCCTTCGGTTACAACAATCTGGTGTCGGACATGCGCTCGCTGGCGGTGATGCGCAACACCGGCTGTCCTGTGGTGTTTGATGCTACCCATTCGGTACAGTTGCCGGGCGGGCAGGGTCCGGTCAGTGGCGGGCAGCGCGAGTTTGTGCCGGTGCTGGCGAGGGCGGCAGTGGCGGTGGGCGTGTCCGGCCTTTTTATGGAAACGCACCCCAATCCAGCCAAGGCACTGTCGGATGGGCCGAATGCATTTCCGCTCGGGCATCTGAAGGCGCTGCTGCATACACTTAAAGTTTTAGATGAAACAGTTAAGCAGCAAGGGCTGATAGAAGAGAGCGTAGATTTGCGTAATGTGTAGGATGGGTGAAGCGTAGCGTAACCCATCAACAATATTGATGGGTTACGCTACGCTTCACCCATCCTACGATTTTCGCGTGATGTTAAAGCAAGTAAAGGAAAATATTGAGATGAGTGCAATTGTTGATGTCGTAGCGCGTGAGATTTTGGATTCCCGTGGCAATCCCACGGTCGAGGCGGATGTGCTGTTGGAATCCGGCGTGATGGGTCGTGCGGCAGTGCCGTCCGGCGCATCCACCGGCACCAAAGAGGCGATGGAGTTGCGCGATGGTGACAAGCAGCGCTACCTCGGCAAGGG
>JANPNS010000204.1:0-1767 GCA_031427575.1 Gallionellaceae bacterium | reverse complement strand
GAAAGGCAGTTGTCTATGGCCGCAGGTGTGCTGCCCCAATCCTCGTGCAGCTTCAGTCCGATGACACCCGCAGTAATTTGTTCGCGCAGTGGTTCCGGTAGCGAGACGTTGCCCTTGCCAAAAAATCCAATATTCATCGGGAAGGCATCTGCCGCCATCAACATCGAATGAATATGCCACGGCCCCGGCGTACAGGTGGTCGCAAAAGTACCGGTGGCAGGGCCGGTGCCGCCGCCTAACATCGTGGTCACTCCCGACATCAATGCTTCTTCGATTTGCTGCGGGCAAATAAAATGAATATGGCTGTCTACACCACCGGCTGTGACTATCATGCCCTCACCGGCAATAATTTCTGTACCCGCGCCTATGGCTATGGTCACCCCCGGCTGAATATCCGGGTTGCCAGCTTTGCCGATCGCGGCAATGCGGCCATTCTTGAGGCCGATGTCGGCCTTGACGATGCCCCAGTGATCTACAATCAACGCGTTGGTGATGACGGTGTCGGCGACCTCGGCGGCTATCCGCTGCCCTTGCCCCATGCCGTCACGAATAACTTTGCCGCCGCCGAATTTCACTTCCTCGCCATAAATAGTGAAATCTTTCTCCACCTCTATCCATAGCTCGGTATCAGCCAGTCGCACGCGATCACCCACCGTGGGGCCAAACATTTCGGCATAAGCCTGGCGTGATATTTTCATTCCAGCGCTCCCATGATTTTTCCGGCGAAGCCATAAACTTTTCGCTCGCCGCTCAAGGCCACCAGTTCCACCGTGCGCGACTGGCCGGGTTCAAACCGTACTGCCGTGCCCGCTGCAATGTTCAAACGGTAGCCGCGCGCGCTGGCGCGATCAAAGGACAGCGCGTCATTGGTCTCAAAAAAATGATAATGGGAACCGACCTGAACCGGACGGTCGCCGGTGTTAGCAACCTTGATTGTGATCGTTGTGCGACCACTGTTCATCTCGATCTCGCCCGCTTCAATCTGCATTTCGCCCGGTATCATGTGCAGGCTTTCAAATTGCACCGCTGAGCAAACCCACGCCCAGTACTGCCACAACACCACCGGCGATGCGCGGCAACCAGATATTGCGCTGCAACACAAAGCGCGCGATCAACATGCCGCCAATGTGCAGCAGCATAGTGCCCAGCACCATACCCGACAGCGCCGCAGCCATACCACTCACAGGCAGCTCGCTGCCATGTGCGATGCCGTGAAAAACCGCGAAGGTAGCGACAACGAGTGCGCCGACCACAAGTGGCAAGCGAATGCGCAAAGCGACCAGCAGGCCAAAGACCAGCAAGGACGCAGCGATCATCAGTTCGACGATGGGTAACCCCGCGCCATAAAATCCCAGCAGCCCGCCGATCAGCAAGAAGCTAGCAAAGGCAACAGGTGCAACCCAAACTGCTCGTGGCGATTGATTGAATGACAGCATGCTCCACATGCCCACGGTCAACATTGCACCGATGTGATCAAAGCCAGTGTAGGGGTGAACCAAACCTATGATAAATGCCGAACCGTGGTGGATGCCGGCATGATTACCAATATGTGCCAGTGCAGTTGCGGGTAAGAACATAGTCACAAGCAAAGGTACGAGGTATTTGAGTTTCATCGCAGCATCTCCTGTAGTAGGTTTATCAAAACAGCTTTGTCGATTTTACAAATATCAGCACAGACTTCCAGGAAAGCGCCGATTAAGTCCGTTTGCCCTGAGCCTGTCGAAGGGTCAGCAAGCTAATTCCAATTCCTGATAAAAACGATCACTG
>JANPNS010000203.1:0-1909 GCA_031427575.1 Gallionellaceae bacterium | reverse complement strand
GACGCTTGACAGGCACCCTGCTGGAAAAAAATCCGCCACAAATTCTGCTGGACGTGCAGGGTGTGGCCTACGAGCTGGATGTGCCGATGAGCACGTTCTACAACCTGCCAGCGCTGCATGAAAAAGTTGTGCTGCATACCCACCTCGTCGTGCGCGAGGATGCCCATCTGCTGTACGGATTTGCCTCCAGTGACGAACGCGTGGCATTTCGTCAGTTGCTGAAAATCAGCGGCGTGGGGCCCAAACTGGCGCTGTCAGTATTGTCGGGTTTGAGCCTTAACGACCTCGCCGTTGCCGTGGCCAACAAGGAAGCCGGACGGCTGACCAAAATTCCGGGCGTGGGCAAGAAAACTGCCGAGCGCTTGCTGCTGGAGTTGCAGGGAAAATTCACTGTGGCGGCACCGGGCGCAGCGCAGGCAACACCTGCATTGTCGTTTGGTCATGACATCATCAACGCCTTGTTGGCATTGGGTTACAACGAGAAAGAAGCAGATTGGGCAGCCAAACAATTACCCAAAGATGCCAACGTCTCGGATGGCATCCGACTAGCGCTCAAGCTTCTGTCCAAATCATGAGGTTGAAAGGAACTGATTTTTGGAGATTGCGCGTCGGTGGTTGGCGTGCTGTATGTGATGTGCAGAATGGCGAATTGTTGTTATTGGTATTGAAAATAGCCCCACGCGGAGATGTATACAAATGAAACCACAAACTATAAAACAAAATGGGCAAGCGGCTTTTGTTGTTGTTCCCGTGGCCGAATGGGATGCGCTCATGGCGCGGCTGGAAGAACGCGAAGACATCGCGGATGCGACTCGCCAGATGGCAGCCATACGTGCGGGTGAAGAAACGCTGCCCGCGGAATTTGTTGCGCGCCTGACTTCAGGCGAAAGCCCGTTTAAAGTGTGGCGTGAATTTCGTGGCTTTACTTTGCGTGCGCTGGCAGCCGAGATTGGTATCAGCTCGGCGGCAGTGTCCAAGATAGAGACGAGAAAGAGCCATCCAAGCGTTGCCACATTGACCAAGCTGGCTGCGACGCTAGGTTGTGATATGGAAGATTTGGCGTAATGACTGGGCGTCTCTAAGAATTCAAACCCGGTGAATTCAAACTCCGCCGCGATACCGCAGGGTTGCAACCATAAAACTTGAGTTTTTTGCAATTTGCCTATAAAGTAACGGCAACTTGCCAAAAAGAGGTGCGCCATGTTAACTAATAAATCCGTACTCACAACCAAACTAGGCGGCAAGGCTGCATCTAAAGCCGCAGCCAGAAAACCGGTCGCAGCCAAAAAATCTGCCGTTCAGGCTGGCTCGACCAACGTTATGACGGTGGCTAAAGGTCACCGTGCGAATAAAGTGGCCTCTCCTCAAGCAATGTATTCAACCCGCGAACAACGCCTGCGCAGTGAGCGTTCCCTGTTTTCCGTGTTGCTTGCGCAAGGCGGGTTGACCAGCGAGATGGATGTGGTCAAGCTGGTTCACAACCGGCTTCCGGTCAGTGTTGTTGATCGACTGCTGGCCGAAGGAGTGACGAAGCAAGAAATAGATGTGATTGCACCACCCAGAACATTAGCCCATCGTCGAGCGAATGCGGAGAGCCTGACGGTTGAGGAATCAGATCGTGCGGTGCGCCTCGCTCGTATTGTTGCGCAATCAGAATCGGTGTTTGGCAGCAAGGATAAAGCGATGGGTTGGTTGCGTCGGCCTATGAAGCGCTTCGAGGGCGGAACTCCTATTGAAATGCTGACCACCGAGGTCGGCAGCCGCTTGGTCGAAGAAGCACTGGTGCAGATTGACGTAGGTTTTTTTGCGTGATTGTTTGGCGAATAAGCACCTATGGCATCAACCGCAACACCATCGTGCGCATGGTGCGCGAGGTGCAGGCGGTGACGGCGCTGGGCTGCGAAGTGGC
>JANPNS010000202.1:0-1553 GCA_031427575.1 Gallionellaceae bacterium | reverse complement strand
ACCTCAAGGCCGATACCGCGCTTTTGCAGCGGGTAGAGGATACGCTCAAGGCCGCCAACCTCAATCCGCAGGCAACTGCGCTGGATGCCACCAGCGTCAAAGCCCGTTTCAATGACACCGACAGCCAGCTCAAGGCCAAGGACATTCTGCAGGCGCAATTAGGGGAGGACTATGTCGTTGCGTTAAACCTGTTGCCGCGCTCGCCGCAGTGGCTGACCGACATCAACGCATTGCCCATGTATCTCGGCCTGGACTTGCGCGGCGGCGTACACTTCCTGTTGCAGATAGACATGAAAGCCGCGCTGGACAAGGCGCTGGAATCCGCTTCCAGCGATATACGCAGCACTCTGCGCGAACAGAATATCGCCTATTCCGGTGTCAGTCGCGAGGGCAATCTGGTGACGGTCAAATTCCGCGATGCCGCAGCGCGCAGCAAGGGAGAGGACGAAATCGAGCAGCGCTTCAGCGGTTTAGCCCTCAGCGAGCGGGATGAAGGCGGCGAATATCTGCTGCTAACCACACTCAAACCGGAAGAAGAAAAACGCATACAGGAAGCAGCAGTGCAGCAGAATCTGGTCACCTTACGCAACCGCGTCAACGAACTGGGTGTAGCTGAACCGGTCATTCAACAACAAGGGCTGGATCGCATCGTGGTGCAACTGCCCGGCGTGCAGGACACGGCGCGCGCCAAGGACATTCTGGGGCGCACCGCAACACTGGAAGTACGGCTGGTGGACGATGAGCGTCAAGTCGGCATGGGCGGAACTGCGCCATTTGGCACAGATATGTTCAAAGACCGCGATGGCAATATGCTGTTGGTAAAGAAAAGCGTACTACTGACTGGCGAACGCATTAACGACGCGCAACCTGGATTTGACAGCAGTAGCAATGAACCTGCGGTACACATCAATCTGGACAGTATCGGCGCGCGCAAATTCAAGGAAGCGACCCGCGAAAACGTAGGCAAGCGCATGGCCATCATCTTGTTTGAAAAAGGCCGGGGGGAAGTCATTACTGCGCCGGTGATACGTGAAGAAATCGGCGGCGGCAGGGTGCAAATTTCCGGCCAGATGAGCACGGTAGAAGCCAAGGATGTATCGCTGCTGTTGCGCGCTGGCGCGCTGGCGGCACCGATGGAAATCATCGAAGAGCGCACCGTCGGCCCCAGCCTGGGTGCGGACAACATCAAACGCGGTTTTGATTCCACCAAGATCGGTTTCGCCGCCATCGCAATTTTCATGATCGCTTATTACCTGATGTTCGGCGGCATTTCGGTGCTGGCCTTGGGCGCCAACCTGCTGCTGCTGGTGGCACTGCTGTCCTTGCTGCAAGCCACGCTGACTTTGCCGGGTATGGCGGCTATTGCCTTGACCCTGGGTATGGCGATCGATTCCAACGTCTTGATCAACGAACGTATCCGCGAAGAACTGCGTAACGGCATTACGCCGCAGTCTGCCATTCATGCCGGTTATGACCAAGCGTTTCGCACCATACTCGATTCCAACATCACCACCCTGATCGCGGGCATCGCGCTGTTCATGTTCGGCTCCGGC
>JANPNS010000201.1:0-2576 GCA_031427575.1 Gallionellaceae bacterium | reverse complement strand
GCGTCCCATCACAGCCGTGTCGCCCATGTGAGCAAATATATACGCCATGCTTGAGGGTTATTCAGGGGCGACTATGTTAGTGGACTTTACTGCACCACTACTTTGGCACTTGGATGCCGTTTAGGGTAGTGGGCGTCCATTACATTATTTCTAAATTAAACCTGACCCTTCGACTGGGCTCAGGACATTGCTTTGTCGGCTCCGCCTTGCCGTACTACTTGTACTGTCTGCGGCTCGCCTTCGTGTCATCTTTAAATTTGGAAATGGAATTAACTGCCGTTTGCACATTTATGTCGGCCACAAATGTTTGCAAGCGCTCAGCTCGCGTTTCCAGGATAATTACGGCTTTGTTATTGGCCGCAATATGAAGCTTACGCTGTTGTTTCTTGCCACTCTGCTAGTGTCACACCTCGCCCAGGCGCAGCCCGCCACTCTGCCCCCCGCGCCGGTATTGGCAGCCAAGTCCTATATCCTGTACGACTTCAGCAGCAACCAGATTCTGGTCAACCAGAATGGTAACGAGCGCATCGAGCCCGCCTCCCTGACCAAGCTGATGACGGCCTACCTGACCTTCACCGCGCTCAAGCTGGGGCAGCTTACCCTGGGTCAGTTGATCAACCCTTCAACCGAGGCGCTGCGCACCGATGACGAGGAGTCACGCATGTTCCTCGAAAAAAACAAGCCGGTTACGGTGGCAGAATTGCTGCGCGGGCTCATCGTACAGTCTGGCAACGACGCCGCGCGTGCGCTGGCAATCACCATCGCCGACAACGAAGAAAAATTCGTTGACTTGATGAACAGGGAAGCACTGCGCCTGAACATGGTCAACACACACTTTGTTAACGCCACCGGCTTGCCACAGCCTCTGCACTACTCCACCGCCTACGACCTGGTGCTGCTGGCTGCCGCCATTGTGCGTGACTTTCCCGAGCACTATCCGATCTACAGCATGCGCGAATATCAGTACAACAATATCAATCAGACTAATCGCAACCGCCTGCTGTGGATGGATCCCTATGTGGATGGCATGAAAACGGGCTATACCGAAAGTGCCAAATTCTGTCTGGTGGCGTCGACCAGGCGCGATCAACGGCGGCTAATTTCCGTTCTGATCGGCGCCGCCTCGGACAACCTGCGCGCCACGGAAAGCCAGAAATTATTGAATTACGGTTTGCAAAATTTTGAAGCAGTGCGCCTGTACCAAAAAAACCGGGCGGTGGCTGAGGTGCGACTATGGAAAGGTGCCAAGAGCAAAGTCAATTTGGGATTCCGCAACGACCTGTTCCTGTCCATCCCGAAAGGACAGCTGGCACAATTGAATGCAACCATGGAAACGCAACAGCCTCTCATGGCACCCATCGGCAGCGGACAAAAAATCGGTATACTGAAAGTCACGCTGGGCGGCACGCCCTATGCCGAATTTCCGCTGGTGGCGCTTGATCCGGTGCCACTGGCCAATATATTTTCACGTGGCTGGGACAGTATTATGCTGCTGTTTCAATAATGCTGCTGCCATTTTTAAGGATAGTACGATGACAGTCTATTTAAACGGTCAATTCATGCCCATCGAAGAAGCCAGAATTCCGGTACTGGATCGCGGCTTCATTTTCGGCGACGGCGTGTACGAGGTGATCCCGGTGTATTCGCGCCATGCCTTCCGTTTGGCTGATCATCTTAAACGACTACAGCACAGTCTGGACGGAATACGCCTGCAAAACCCGCACAGCAATGCGGAATGGGCCACGCACATCCATGAACTGATTGCGCGCAACGCGGCGGAAGATCAGTACCTGTATCTGCATATCACCCGTGGCGTGGCCAAGCGCGACCATGCGTTTCCCCAGCCCCCGGTTCAGCCGACCGTGTTCATGCTGAGCAACCCCCTGCTGACCCCGCCCGCCGCCTTGCTCACCACTGGCGTGGGCGCGATAAGCGCGCCGGATAATCGCTGGCTGCGCTGCGACATCAAAGCCATCGCCCTACTGCCCAATGTGTTGCTGCGGCAGATGGCGGTTGATGCCGGCTGTGCTGAAACCATCCTGATACGTGATGATAAATTCATGACCGAGGGCGCAGCCAGCAATATATTTGTGGTCAAGCATGGCACGCTGCTCGCCCCACCGAAAAATAATTTCATGCTGCCCGGCATCACCTACGATGTCGTGCTGGAAATCGCAGCCGCCAACAACATCCCGCATGAAGTACGGCAGATCGCCAAGAGAGAAGTGTTCGACGCGGACGAATTGCTGCTCACATCAAGCACCAAGGAAGTGCTCGCCGTCACCACGCTGGATGGCAAGCCGGTCGGCACAGGCAAACCGGGCGCGATATTCGCAAAACTGCACCAGCTGTATCAAGATTACAAGCGCGATGTGATGCGGAAAACTTAAACCTCCTCCCCCTTGAAGGGGGAGGGGCGATCGTTCCTTCCCCTTCAGGGGGAAGGTTAGGATGGGGGTGGATTCGAGGGGGGTGCATGTCAACGCCCACATTCCCACCCTAGCCCTCCCCATGAATGCGAGGAGAAACCCCATGGACCGGATGAAAATGGAATACTCCCTCCTTGATTACCCGTG
>JANPNS010000200.1:0-6664 GCA_031427575.1 Gallionellaceae bacterium | reverse complement strand
GGCACCTCTATTAATCCAAACTCCGTCGTGATACGGCGTTGCTCAAGAAATTTTAACGCTTACATATCAAACATATGCGGCGCGCTAAAATTTCTTTCGCGCCTTGTCTCACTTAGGATTTTGAATTAATAGAGGTGCCCTAATGAGTATTCATACCGCGAAAAATCTCATTATAAAAATCCGTGCGCATGGTTTGCCGATTCAAGTACCAGGTGGTGTTGACAAACTCTTGGTTGCTCTTTGCGAACCCCAAGCCACCCAGCCAACACTCGCTTTCTTTGGGCGTGCCGTGAAATTCTTTAAAATGAAGCTGGGCTACGGCTAAATTGTTCTGGATATTTTCATCATAGATGTTGGTGTGCTGTCCATCTTCACCGACCCAAAAGAAGATGTTTTGATAGCAGGGGATATAGTCGTGCATGGCCTGCATCAGCGCAGGCATGATGACTTCGCCGCCCAGACCAAGGCAGCAGAGTTGGCGAATGTGCGTCAGCGCGGCTTGCGTTTTCATTTTGCTTAGGTTTTAAAAAAGCGGCTGCTTGTTCGCAGCTCAATTAAAAGCAGAGTCTCCATGCATTGACCAGGGCTGAAGCTGGCCCGGTAGTCGAGCGCACGCTGGCAAACGCATCAGGGATGACCGGGTTGGATGATCGTGTGTCGGGTGTGTTGATGAACGGCAGGTGGGCTGCAGTCTTGCACCACGTTGGTGGTGCTGCATTGGCGTGGAGATTCATGCCGCTGAAGTGGGCAATAAACATATCGTGCGCAATGCGCCCGATCAATTTGGTATGCAACATGGCTCCCCCTAATAGAATGCCGATGTTATTGTTGCCTCGGCTGTGATGTTTTAGTTCTTGATTTTGCCTTTGCGATATTCTTCGGTTTGCACCTTGTATTTCATTCGGGATGAATGCCACCGAGCCAAACTTTCCCCTTTACCCGGCAGCAACACATTGCCTTTGCAGGCAATATTCATTCCGTGTTGCGCAAAGATTTATTGCTATCATCACATTGTTGATTTTTGCGGCTTTCGCTAATTCCGTCAGCATCAAGGTACCAGATACGTGTCCCCATGCCTGGGAAAATTTAGGGGATTTTCCAAATAGCGGGATTGTTGAGGACTCAATCTTGCAGGAAAAAGCGCCGAGAAATATTGATCCGTATACTCCGACTCGACTCCAGATGCGCACCTCACCCATGGCCGTCAACATGAACTCCATAAATTTTGCACTCGCTACCCACCCTCTCCCCAGCCCTCTCCCGCCCAGCGGGCGAGGGGGTGTTAGCCACGGAAACATGAATAGAAATAAGATCACATTTATAACCGCCGCCGCCGCGCAGCACGTCTGCGCCATTCCCATGCCACCATCACATACCACAGCAGGCGCACAGTAAAGTAGCCCGCTGCGGCAAGGATTAACGCCAGTAACGGCAGGCCAACCGCGAGCGGTTTCCCCAATGACACGATCCAATCCAGCATGGCGCTGTGCCAGTTGCTCCAGCTCAGTTGCGGCAGGGCGAAGTGTGCGGGTGATACATTATTGTGGTGGCCGGAGACCAAGGCACCGAGTTTATAGGCCAGAAAATACAGCGGGGCAATGGTGAGCGGGTTGGTATAAAAAGTAGAAAGCATCGCCACCGGCAGATTGACGCGAAACAGCACGGCTAAAAATGCTGCGCCTATTATCTGCAAGGGGCCCGGAATCAGGCCGGTGAACAGGCCGACGGCCACGCCGCCCGCCACCGAACGGCGGTGCAGATGCCACAGGTTGGGATGATGCAGCCATGCACTTAAAGGACGCAGCCAGCGGCTTTGCTTGATGGTGTCGTGGTTGGGCAGGTATTTCTTGAAATATTTTCTCGGCACAGGGCGCTCATTTCCGGCAAAATCAGGTTGCTAGAATACCTGAATTATGTTGCGCTTGGCGGCGATTGACCGCTTGCAAGTTTAAGGGAATACCGATGCATATTGACGTTGCGGCATATCACAACGATCACCCTGAAGCACGCGGCCTGACGCACGCCGAAGCACGGCAGCGCTGAGCAGACCATGCGCATCGCCATCCTGTCTTTTGCATTTGGAATATGGCTGCTACAGCAACAGACGGAGCTGCCCAATTTCTATTGGGCGTGGCTGCCTGTCGTCCTCATGCCTGCCCTGCTCCTGTCGCGGCACACCTTGTGGCAACGCGCCGTAAATCAAACCCTGCTCGTCATCATTGCTTGCGGTTTGGGATTTTTCTATGCGGCATGGTTCGCGCAACACCGGTTGTCCGACCATTTGCCTGCCGAGTGGCAGGGCAAAGATATTGAGGTGATTGGGGTCGTGGCAGAGTTGCCCAGGCTGCACGAACGCGGCTTGCGCTTTGTGTTCGATGTGGAACAGGTGCTCACCCCCGATGCCACTGTGCCACCACACATCCTGCTGGCCACATACAATAGCGCGCGCAACGACATACTCACACTCCACGCAGGCGAACGCTGGCAACTCACGGTGCGCCTGAAGCGGCCGCACGGCAGCAGCAATCCGCACGGTTTCGATTTCGAGGCCTGGATGCTGGAGCGCAAGCTGCGCGCCAGCGGTTATATTCATCCCAAGGGATTGAATCAGCGGCTGGACGAACGGGTGAAAACACCCGCTTACCTGATCGAGTCCATGCGTGAAAGTGTGCGCGACTCATTTCAAAAAACTCTTGGCGATGCCCCGTATGCCGGTGTATTAACCGCACTCGCCATTGGCGACCAAGGCAGCATACCCAGTACGCAGTGGCAGATTTTCACGCGCACCGGGGTCAACCATCTGATGAGCATTTCCGGACTGCACATCACCATGCTGGCTGGATTGGCTTTTGCCATTACTTATGCGCTGTGGCGGCGTAGCGTGCGGCTGACGCACAAATTACCGGCGCGCAAGGCGGCGATACTGGTCGGCCTGTTGGCAGCACTCGGCTATGCACTGCTGGCCGGCTACGGTGTGCCGGCGCAACGCACGCTGTATATGCTGGCAACCATCGCCACCGCGTTATGGCTGTCGCGAACGGTGGCACCCTCACAATTGCTGTGTACCGCCTTACTGGTGGTGCTGTTGCTCGATCCGTGGGCAGTTTTGGCGCCGGGATTCTGGCTGTCGTTTGGCGCAGTGGCACTGATTTTTTATAGCACCGCCCACCGCTTGCAGCGTTCGCACTGGCTGGTGGAATATGGCCGAGTGCAATGGGCCATCAGCATCGGGTTGATCCCGTTGCTGTTGGCGCTGTTCCAGCAAGTTTCGCTGGTGTCACCTGTGGCCAATGCCTTCGCCATTCCGCTGGTGAGTTTGGTGGTGGTGCCGCTCACCTTACTGGCTGCGCTGCTCAATATAGACTGGCCATTATGGCTGGCGCACCAGGCCATGAGTGTGTGCATGGCAGCACTGGAATGGCTGAACACGCTGCCGGACACGGTGTGGGTACAACACGCCCCACCCGCATGGAGCATCGTTCTGGGCATGGTGGGTGTGTTGTGGTTGTTGCTGCCACGCGGCTTTCCGGCACGCTGGCTGGGGCTGCTGTTGATGCTGCCGATGTTTCTGATTTTGCCTGTGCCACCGCCCGCAGGCGTGCTGCGTCTGGTGATTTTTGATGTCGGGCAGGGCTTATCTGTGGTTGCCCAAACGCACAGCCATGCCCTGCTATATGACAGCGGCCCTGATTTCAGCGGCGAAGCTGACAGCGGCAACCGCATTCTGATTCCCTCACTCCGAGCACAGGGCATTGCAAAACTGGATGGGCTGATGCTGACGCATGATGACAACGATCACACCGGCGGGGCGCGATCCATCTTGCAGGCTATGCCGGTAGGCTGGCTGTCCTCCTCGTTGGCGACAGACCATGCCTTGTTGAAACTCTCATCAAATTCCCGGCGCTGCACAGATGGACAGGCATGGGAATGGGACGGCGTGCATTTTGAAGTGCTACACCCGTCACCAGAAAGTTATACGCAAGAAAAAATCCGCGACAATGAGCGCAGCTGCGTGTTAAAAATAAGCAGCGGAAAACACAGCGTGCTGCTCGCCGCTGACATCGAAAAAACTTCCGAACGGCGTTTGTTGCACCAACACGCAGACAAACTACCCGCCACCCTTTTAGTGGTGCCGCACCACGGCAGCAAGACCTCCTCCACCGCACAGTTTGTAGAAGCCGTGCATCCGCGCTATGCTGTATTCACCGTAGGGTATCGCAACCGCTACGGCCATCCCAAACAGGAAGTGGTGGAGCGCTATCACGCGTTGGGCAGCGAACTGTTGCGTTCAGACAGGGATGGTGCGATCGTAGTAGAAATGGACGCGCACAATTTCCGTGTGGAGCGTTACCGCAAAACACATGCCCGCTACTGGTATCAACAAGAAGACTGATGAGTAGCTTTCATTCTTTTTCGTATTAGCAGCAGAAATAATGTAGGGTGCGCCTGCGGTGTCAACTCCACTGCCCAGCAAGCTGGGCGTGGAGTTGACACGGCGGAATTGACACCGTAAACGCACCCTACGATACTGAGTAATTAATTCCCGCAGTGTGCGCTATGCACAAGAAGTATTGCGGCAGCCAAAAAAACACATAAATACCAGGAGAAATTTTCGTGGTTACAAAAAAACAAAATAGTGCAGGCAGCAAAAAATCTCTTGGCACCACCATCCCCAAGCACAACGCTGTCCCCGACCGAATTGATTTGCGCGACCGGCCTTACCTGCCGCCGGTAGCCGTCGCGCCAAGCCCGGTGCTGGAACCCAGAACCAATATTCCGGTGCTTGATCAGCGCGACACCAATGCCTGCACCGGCTTTGCCCTGGCCAGCGTGTTGTATCACTTGCAACATTCAGCCCTGCGCAAAACTGCGCATCTTCCCGTGTCGCCCTTTATGCTGTACTCGATGGCGCGCCGCTATGATGAATTCCCCGGCGACCCGCAGATTGATGCTGGTTCAAGTTTGCGTGGTGCAATGAAAGGCTGGTACAAGCACGGTGCCTGCGCAAACGCTCTATGGACAAGCGAAAAAATGCCCAGTGGCCCGGTCAAGAGAACGGCGGACGACTGGTGGCTGGATGCGGTGCGGCGCCCGCTCGGCGCCTACTACCGTGTTGATACTCGCTCGATCACCGACATGCATGTCGCGCTGAATGAGGTCGGCATACTCTACGCCAGCGCCGCTTGTCATAGCGGATGGGATAAAGGGAATGGTGCGAAATCAAAACCTGGCTGGTGGGCCATACCGCCCAAAAAAGCAGACCCCGATGACGGCGGCCACGCCTTCGTTATCATCGGTTACAACCGTGATGGCTTCATTATTCAGAACTCATGGGGCAAGGGCTGGGGTAGCGGCGGACGTGCCGTGTTGAGCTACCAGGATTGGCTCGACAACACCATGGACTGCTGGGTTGCACAATTGGGTGTGGTCACCGATCTGCATCTGGAGATTGCACAATCCTCTTCATTGCGTCTGCACGCCGGCAAGGTGCAACTGGCCAGTGATACTTCGCTGCGCAAACGCGAGATCAGCCCATTCATTATTAACATGGAAAACAACGGACGTCTCAGCAACACCGGCGATTTTCGCACCCAGGATGCGGATGTCGCGGCGCTGGTCAATGTGCATCTTGGCGCAGCGCGCAAGGCATGGGGATTGGGCAAAAACGATCCAGTAGACATTGCCATCTACGCGCACGGCGGGCTGACTTCTGAAGGAGGTGCCGCTGAAACTGCTGCAAAATGGATACCCGCGCTGTATGACCATAAAATTTTTCCGATCTTTTTGATGTGGGAGACTGGCCTGTTATCCACTCTGCAAAATCGCCTGGAAGATGTACTGTCAGGCCAGCCACGACCGACTGCTGGCTTGCTGGACAGTTTCAAGAACTGGTGGAACGAGCGCCTGGAAAAAGTATTGGCGCCACCGGGTAGCCTGATCTGGGGCGAAATGAAACAGAACGCGGAAGCCATATCCACTGCCGCCGACAGCGGCGGCGCCAAACTCTACAACGCATGCCAGCGCTCGCCGTTCTTCGCCGACCCGGCCAAAGTGCGTTTACACCTGATCGGCCACTCGGCCGGATCTATTTTGCACAGTCATGTGGTGGAGCGATTGGGCGGCGCAGGCTGGAATTTTGAGAGTATAAATTTCATGGCGCCAGCGGTACGCATTGATACCTTCCAGGAAAAAATTGTTCCCGCCATCAAGAGCGGTAAAGTCAGGCACTACAACCAGTTTCATCTAAGCGACGACATGGAATTAAAAGACCCAACCTGCAAACCCATCCTCGGCTATAGCCGTTCGTTGCTGTACCTGGTTTCGCAGTCATTCGAAAAAGGACAGGTCACACCGATACTCGGCATGGAAAAATATTTCAAGGAAAAGATCACGCCGCAAAAATTGCCCAACGTGCGTGCCTACACTACGCCTGGCAAGGAATCAAAAAGCACCACGCATGGCGGCTTCGACGACGATGCTGCAACCATGGCCAGCGTGATTGCGCTGATTCGAGGGGGCACTCCCTAATTGTACTGTGTTACAAATCACTGAAGGGCGCATTGCGGCGTTAAAATCGGGCTCAAAATGCGGGGTCGCGTAGCGATAGACGACGTGTAAACTCCGCTTTTTCGCCCGATTTCGCCTTGCACTGCATCCCTTCAGC
>JANPNS010000199.1:0-7197 GCA_031427575.1 Gallionellaceae bacterium | reverse complement strand
ATTAATGCTCTATTGGTATAGAAATGGAATAAGGAACTACCAGAATGAAAATACGTTTGGGAATTTTTGTGATTTCACTGTTGCTATTGCCATTGGCCGGTTTTTTGTTAAGCGGCGCGGAATGGATCGAACTGCCTGCTTGCTGTTTGGCAGGCGACACTCTGGCCGAAAACGAAAATTTTCGCGCGACGCTGCTCACCGCACTCGTATTGCTGGGTTGTATTTTACTGATCAATCATACCCTCAAGCTGCGCATCGGCACCAACCCATTGGCCACGCAACGCATTTATTTTTTGGCGATGGGCGTAACCAGTGCGGTACTGGGTTGGTTGATGAGCTACCTGAATCTGTTCGTAGCAAACTGGTCAGTTGAACAAGGCGATTCAGTCGCGCATATCCTGATCATCACGTTGCTGTTTGGGCTGCTCATACCCTTCGCCTTGAGTATTCGCGCTCTGATCGGGTCGTTCACCGGCCTGCTAAAATTTTTGGCGCACGGGATTGCATTGCCCACAGGCGGTAATGAAACGCTGGTCTTTTGCTTCTTGCCTGTCGCGGTGCTGGGGCTGCTCGGCGGCGCGGCCTGGCCGGCGAAATTATTTTGGTTGCTGTGGCTGGCACCGTTGTTGCTGTTGGTATCCTTGCAACTGTTTTGGAATGAGAGCACGATTTTTGCTGGCCTGAAATCCGGTGATTGGGGACGTGCAATATGTGCTGCGCTGTCCGGCCTGGTGGCTGGTAACATAGCTGTTATTGGCTACCAAGTAGTTGGCGGTAGCCTGCAGATTAACTTTCCCCATCCAATGTTTACACAACTCGGCTACGTGGTATTTGGTCTGCTGAGTGTGCAACTCGGCGATGTCATTGCAGAAAATTGGCGTGGAAAAAAACGCGGGGAGTCGCACCGGCAAAATAAAAAATTCCCGGTTGCTGTTGTCGTCAAGAAAAATTGATTAGGTGCCAGCTGTAGTGCCCAGCGCTGCCCCGGCTTGACCCCGAAGCCACACATAGCTTGACCGGGCGCGACTCAGTCCTTTCCGTGCTTGCTCTTCTTGTCTTTATCCTTGCCGCCGCCTTCGCGGCCACCGCTACCGCCGTCATCCCGGCCATGCTTCTCACGGTAGCGCGGCGCGTATTCGTTGCTATACCAATTTTCCTGCACAAAATAGACCGGTTGACCACAAGCATTGTACCGGTGACAGTGTTTGCGCCAGTTCTTCTGGTGACCTGGTGGCACGTGCAGATAGATGGGTTGGATTACCACATTAACGGGCATAGGCTTAATTATCATGGGTGTCGGGTAGACCAGCTGCGGTTGCGGGAAATTTCCGATATCGATGCGGCCATAGAAGCCGGGTTGCCCAACGCTGATCGACACGCCGACGTCGGCAGCGGATGCTGAGGTTATGGCGGCGGCCATAACAGCTGCGAACAGGTATTGTTTCATCACGTGGCTCCTTCGATTGTTAGTAAATGTCAGGCATAGTCAAGCTGACGATGTGTTGCCACCCGATAGTAGTGACCGTGTTGGCAAGTGTCAATTAATCAATTTTTTGAATATGCCTGATAGTGTATTGAGGGCGCCTCTAAAAATTCAAAATCCTAAGCGAGACAAGGCGCGAAAGAAATTTTAGCGCGCCGCATCTGTTTGACCCTTCGACTGGGCTCAGGACAGGAAGGTAAGCGTTAAAATTTATTGAGCAACGCAGCATCGCGACGGAGTTTGGATTTTTAGAGGTGCCCTTGAGTGGTTGATCGGATTGAACCTAGAAACCGCAGTTGACCGCTCCCTTGAGGCCGCAACAAAATGAATGGAAAGGAAATCATGACACTATTTCCGCTCACCTTTTGGGTTAAGTCGCTACAGGGCAATTGGCACATTTATTTGCCTGCCCAGCTGCGTTGCTCCTCATTGAATAGAGCGTGGTTGTTGCCGCCTTGGCGACTTTACAACCACGGCCTACCCCTTGCGGGTGGAATGACTATTCCGCTTCGTCGCGCCTTGCTGGACAGGCAAATAAACGCACCACTTACCCTGTCCAACTACGGTTTCTAGGTTAAAACTTATTGAGCAACGCAGTATCGCAACGGAGTTTGGATTTTAGAGGTGCCCTTGAAGCATTTTTGTGGAAGGCTGATGTATGCCTGATTATTCGCCGGGTAGATATGATGCAGTTTAAAACGCGCTCGGATACGCGCAGATATAAAGATGTACCTCGGCCTCGATTTCGGCACTAGCGGTGCACGTGCCTGCGTGGTGGACGAAACAGAGACTATCACCCACGAGGACCGCTATACCTACCCCATTGCTGAGGCGCAAACCCCGCTGGACTGGCGCGAGGCGCTGCATATCCTGCTTAAGCGGTTGCCCACCGCCATCGCGGCTGAGCTAAAGGGCATAGCCATCGCCGCTACTTCCGCTACGGTGTTGTTGTGCGATGAAGAGCTGGAGCCGACTTCGCCCGTTCTGCTTTATTTCGATGGCCGTGCGCAGGATGAGGCCGGGCAACTCAAGAAGATCGCCCCGCCTGATCACATTGTTTGCAGCGCGACTTCAGGCTTGGCCAAATTTCTGTGGTTGACGGGGCATACCGATCTTTTAAATAGCACGCACTTTATGCATCAGGCGGACTGGCTGGCTGCGCTGCTTACCGGAACGGGGGGCGTCAGCGACTATCATAATGCCCTCAAGACTGGCTATGACGTGGAGCGAATGTGCTGGCCCGATTGGGTGCTGAGCCTGCCGCACGCTCATTTGCTGCCGCGAGTGGTCGCACCCGGCGTCCCGATTGCGCCCATCAACCTGCCTTTGGCACAGCATTTCAAACTCAACCCGGCGTGTACCGTGCATGCCGGAACTACCGACAGTATCGCCGCTTTCATTGCCACGGGCGTAAGCGAACCCGGCGTTGCCGTCACCTCGCTCGGCACTACTCTGGTTCTCAAAGTGCTTTCTACAGAACGTGTGGAAGCGGCACAATACGGCGTATACAGCCATCGCTATGGTCAGTTGTGGCTGGCGGGTGGCGCCTCCAATGCGGGAGGCAGCGTGTTGCGGCAATATTTCAACGATGAACAACTGGCCGAACTTAGCCAGCATATTGATCCGGGCACTGATAGCCCGCTCGATTATTACCCGCTGCCGCGGCCTGGCGAGCGTTTCCCGATTAGTGATCCCGTCCTGGCACCGCGCCTTATTCCGCGCCCCCTTCGACCAGACTCAGGACGGGCTGTCGACGATGCACAATTCCTGCATGGCCTGTTGCAAGGGTTGGCCCGTATCGAAGCGGCGGGTTATGCCAAGCTGGCCGAGCTCGGCGCCAGTCCGCTAAAATCGGTCATGACGACCGGTGGCGGCGCAAAAAATCAGATGTGGAGCAAGATGCGCGAACGTTTACTCGGCGTGCCGGTAGCCATTGCACAGCACGCCGAAGCCGCGTTGGGCGCGGCGTTGCTGGCCAAGAGGAAAGGTCAATTCAAAATAAATTGGCTGCATGGAATCCCTGATTTAAAGTGAACATTGTCGACATTGGATGTCCCGTAATATACTGCGTGCGGTGGGTCGAATTTTGGCTGGCAGCGAGCTAAATTTAATCTTAAGTTGGAATGCTGTAATTATTGAGGCATATTTATGATTCATACCCCGACGCCGGCAGAAATCGGTAGCCTGTTAGCCAAAAATGATCCCGAGGATGCGTGGGTCACGGCGCTTAGTATCGCTCGCCGCATCAATCCTGGCTATGACTCGGCTCTGGCTCGAATAATATTTGACGATGTCATGCGCCTGTTTCATGGTGAATACCCTGGCTACTGCCCCATTAAAACGCTGTACCACAATCTGCCGCACACGCTGGCTGTTTTTTTTGTGCGCGGCGAGGCTGATGCATGCTGTGCATGTTTTAGGCACGCCGATAAGCGACGATGACATTACCCTGGTCATGATAGCAACCTTGATGCACGATGTTGGATACGCACAGCAGTTTGACGAAGAAGCCGGGACTGGTGCTCAATTTACGCAGAGTCACGTCAGTCGGGGTGTCGAGTTCATGCGGCGCTATCTTGCCGATCGGCAATTCCCACACGGGCTGGCGGAATCTCTGGAACCGATGATGCTCACCACTGATCGTTCGTTGAATTTTTCCCAACTCGAATTTCCCGACGAGCGCGCCCGTTTGCTTGGGAAAATCGTTGGCACAGCTGACCTGACCGGGCAAATGGCTGACCGTGCTTACCTGGAAAAACTTCTGTTCCTGTATCTGGAGTTCAAGGAAGCGCATTATGGAAACTACCAGAGCATTCATGATTTATTGCGCCAGACGCAAACATTTTACGAGGCTACCCGCAAGAAACTGGATGGCGATCTGGGAGGTTTATACACCAAGCTATCATTCCACTTCAAAGATACGCTGGGCGTTGACAAAAATTATTATCTGGAGTCAATCGAAAAAAATATCGCCTATCTGGCGAAAGTGACTCTACTCAACGAGACGGAATATCTTCCCATGCTCAAACGAGACAGGATAGTGGAAAAAGCTCAAGGGTTGGTTGGGTCACGCTGAACAACTAAAGGGCACCTCTAAAAACGTATACGGCACTTAGCCGCCACCCATCTCCAGCATCAACTGATTTATGCGCTTGACGAAGCTGGCCGGATCATCGAGCTGGCCGCCTTCTGCCAGCAAGGCTTGGTCAAACAGCACCGAGGCCCAATCGTCGAATTTCTTCTCCTCAACTTTCAGGCGCAACACCACCGGATGTTTGGGATTAATTTCCAGTATCGGCTGCGACACCGGCAGCTTCTGTCCTGATGCTTTCAGCAGCCGGGCCAGATTGGCATTCATGTCGTGCTCGTCCGCCACCAGACAGGCAGGCGAATCGGTCAGGCGGTGGGTCACCCGCACTTCCTTGACGCGATCAGCCAGACTGACGCTGATCTTGTCGGTCAGCTCCTTGAATTCGTCGGCATCTTTTTCCTGCTCCTTCTTCTCAGCCTCATCTTCGAGTTGGCCGAGATCCAGCCCGCCCTTGGCTACCGACTGCAGCGGCTTGCCCTGAAACTCCGGCAGATTGCTGACCACCCACTCGTCCACGCGCTCGGTCAGCAGCAGCACTTCGATGCCTTTTTTGCGGAACACTTCCAGATGCGGGCTATTCCTGGCGGCATTGAAAGAGTCGGCGGTGATGTAATAAATCTTGTCCTGGCCTTCCTTCATGCGCGAGATGTAATCAGCCAGCGCCACCGTTTCCGCTGCGGTATCGGCCTGGGTCGAGGCCAGCCGCAGCAAACCGGCGACCTTTTCCTTGTTGGCGAAATCCTCGCCGATGCCTTCTTTCAGCACACGCCCGAACTCGCCCCAGAACTTGGTGTACTTCTCCTGCTCTTTCTCGGCCAGATCTTCGAGCAGGCCGAGCACCTTCCTGGTGCAACCGGCGCGTATCGCTTCGATGTCTTTCGACTCCTGCAAAATCTCGCGTGAAACATTCAACGGCAGGTCATTGGAATCAACCACCCCGCGCACAAAACGCAGGTAATGCGGCATTAGTTGCTCGGCATCGTCCATGATAAATACATGGCGCACATAAAGCTTGACGCCGTGGCTGGCATCGCGCTCCCATAAGTCAAACGGCGCTTTGCCGGGGATATAAAGCAATTGCGTGTATTCCTGACGACCCTCAACGCGGGTGTGTATCCATGCCAGCGGATCGGCAAAGTCATGGCCGACATGTTTGTAAAACCCCTGGTACTCCTCGTCGCTAATCTCGCTCTTGCTGCGCGTCCACAGCGCAAAAGCCTGATTGACGGTTTCATCTTCATCCAGCATCTGCTGCGTACCGTCTTTCCACTCTTCCTTCTTCATCAAAATCGGCTGGACGATGTGATCCGAATATTTGCGGATGATGGAACGAATTTTCTGGCCGCTGAGCAGATCATCCTGGCCTTCGCGCAGATGCAGGGTAATGGTGGTGCCGCGTGCGGCTTTTTCCACCATCTCGATCACGAACTCGCCGCCGCCATCCGATTCCCAGCTCACGCCCTGATCGGTTTTTTCACCGGCACGGCGCGTCACCACGCTCACCTTGTCGGCCACGATAAAGGCCGAATAAAAGCCCACGCCAAACTGCCCGATCAGATTCGCATCCTTCTGCTGATCGCCGGACAGGCGGGAAAAAAATTCGCGCGTGCCCGACTTGGCTATCGTGCCCAGGTTATTCACCACCTCATCGCGGTTCATGCCGATGCCGTTGTCGCTGATGGTCAACGTGCGCGCGGCCTGGTCGTAGCCGATGCGGATATTCAGTTCAGAATCGCTCTCAAACAAGGCGGCGTTATGCAGCGCCTCAAAGCGCAGCTTGTCGCAGGCATCGGAGGCATTGGAGATCAATTCGCGCAGAAAAATTTCGCGATTCGAATACAGGGAATGAATCATCAATTGCAGGAGTTGCTTGACCTCGGCCTGAAAGCCCATTGTTTCCCGGTTGGTTTCGCGATTGTTGGTGGCAGTGTTGCTCATTGTTTTCTCCGATGTTTAAGGGTCGTGCGGGTAAATTGGGGAAGACTTAACGATTTTCAAGAGGGCTATTCTACGCAAGCTATTGGGAATTCCATAGACAACGACAAACGGTGTAATGAATATGGAATAAAATAGCCCCATCGAATTTACGCGAACCGGACATGGAATACAGACGAATAGGCGAAAGCGATTTGCGGGTGTCGGCATTGGCGCTCGGCACGATGACCTTCGGCGAACAGAACAGCGAGGCGGATGCCCACGCCCAGCTTGATCTGGCGGCATCGCGCGGCGTGAATTTCATCGACACCGCCGAGATGTATCCGGTCCCGCCACGCGCCGAAACACAGGGACGCACCGAGAGCTATATCGGCTCCTGGCTGAAACACCAGCCCCGCGACAAGCTGATCGTCGCCACCAAGATCACCGGGCCGTCGCGTGGATTTTCCTGGATACGCAACGGCCCACGCATCAATCGCCAGCATCTCGAAGCCGCGATAGACGGCAGCCTGAAACGGTTGCAGACCGACTACGTCGACCTCTACCAGATTCATTGGCCGGATCGTTATGTGCCGATGTTCGGCGCGACCGGTTATGACGTGGCGCAGGTGCACGACACCGTGCCGATCGCCGAACAACTGCAAGCACTGGCGGAGTTGGTCAAGGCCGGCAAGGTGCGCCACATCGG
>JANPNS010000198.1:0-3314 GCA_031427575.1 Gallionellaceae bacterium | reverse complement strand
GGCGCCCTGCTGATGGCGCTCGGCGGCTTGCTGGCTATATGCGATCGCCGCTACCGCCTGCCCCTGGCACCAAAAGCTGGGGCATCAAAACCGGCGGCGCCGGCACCGCTGCGCTGAAGGGGTGTCAGATGAAACGCGCTTTTATTCCGTTGGGGATTTTTGTTGCCCTGGTTATCTTCCTGTGGATCGGGCTTTCGCTCAACCCCAGGGAAGTGCCTTCGCCCCTTATTGGCAAACCGGCGCCGACGTTCCGGCTCCCCCAATTGCATGATGCCTCCAAGACCATTTCCCCCGAAGATTTGCTGGGCAAAGTTTGGCTGCTCAATGTGTGGGCCTCGTGGTGTGAAACCTGCCTGCAGGAGCATCCCTTGCTGATAGGGATGTCGCGGCGCAACATCGTGCCGATTTACGGGCTTAACTACAAAGACAAGCGCGCAAACGGCATCGCCTGGCTCAATATGCACGGCGACCCGTATGTCCTGGCGGCCTATGATATAGAGGGTAAGGTCGGCATCGACTGGGGTGTTTATGGCGTGCCGGAAAGCTTCCTTATCGACAAGGCGGGCATCATCCGTCATAAGATAATCGGGGCGATCAAACCTGAGGACATGGCGCTGCTCATTCCGCTCATTAAGGAGCTTAACGATGAATAAGACATTACTCTTTGCACTTCTGCTTTTCATGCTGCCACCACTGGCTCATGCGGGCGAGGCGGTGCCGACCGCGGAAGATCCGGTATTAGAAAAACGCGTCATGGAAGTGTCTCACAATCTGCGCTGTTTGGTCTGCCAGAACCAGACGATCGCCGATTCCAATGCCGAACTTGCGGTTGACCTCAGGAATCAGGTGCGCGAAAAGCTGAAGCAGGGAGAATCGGAGAAGGAGATATTGAATTACATGGTGAGCCGTTATGGCGACTTCGTGCTGTTTAAGCCGCTGGTAAAGTCCACCACCTGGTTGCTCTGGTTCGGGCCGTTGCTGTTGGTGGTGCTGGGGGTCGGCGTGCTGATTGTCATGCTGCGCCAGCGCCGCAAACTGATGGAGCAGGCGCAGGTTATGAGCGCCGAGGAGCATGCCCGCGCGCTATCGCTATTGTCTGGAATAAACAAAGGGAGTCGTTCATGATAATGTTTTGGGTGGTAGTCGCTGTTCTGATTGCTGGCGCGTTATTGTTGCTGTTGCCGCCGTTGTTCGGCTGGGGAAAACGGGCGACATCCGCTACTCGCTCGGAAGTCAATCTGTCGGTGTATCGCGACCAGTTGCGTGAATTGGATGCGGATATGGCAGTCGGCACGCTGGATGAAGCGCAGCATGCCGCTGCCCGCAGCGACCTGGAGCGGCGAGTGTTGGAAGAATCGGCTACCCCCGATACGCCTGCCACGCAACAAGGCGGAAGCCGCTGGCCGATTGTGGTGGTGGCAATTGCAGTGCCGCTATTGGCAATCTCATTGTATTTCTGGCTAGGTACGCCAGCGGGATTAGAGCCGCAGCCCCAGCCAACCGCAGTTGAGCAAACGCATCAGACTACACCGGAACAAATTGAGGCGATGGTAGCGGGGCTGGCGCAAAGGCTCAAGTCCGAGCCGGACAACGCTGAAGGCTGGGTGATGCTCGCCCGCTCGTACACCGCCCTTAGACGCTACCCAGATGCTAGTGCTGCCTATACTCGCGCAGTGGAGTTGCTACCCAATAACGCTTTTGTGCTGACTGATCACGCTGATATGCTGGCCATGGTCAAGCGCACGCTGCAGGGCGAGCCGGAAAAAATCATTTTGCGCGCGTTAAAAATTGATCCTAACAACCTCAAAGCCTTGTCGCTGGCGGGCTCAGCAGCTTTTGAGCGCAAAGACTACCGGGGAGCTATCAAGTGGTGGGAAAAGATTCTTAAGCTGGTGCCGCCGGATTCTCAAAGCGCAACCTCCACCACCACCAGCATCAATGAGGCACGGGCAAAAGCTGGTCTCCCTCCCAGGCCTCAGTCGGGCGACCAGCAAGCCTCGACCCGGACAGGTGCGGTGGGTAAATCGGTAAGTGGGACGGTAAGGCTTGATCCCGCATTCAAGGCGCGGGTTGCAGATACGGACATGGTCTTCATTTTTGCCCGGGCAGCAGAGGGGCCGCGCATGCCGTTGGCAGTAATACGCAAGACGGTGAAGGATTTGCCACTAACATTCTCGCTGGATGACAGCATGGCCGTAATGCCAAGTTTGAAATTGTCTTCCGTAGCCAGGGTCGTAGTGGGTGCGCGTATATCGAAATCCGGGAATGCCACTCCCAGTCCGGGGGATCTGCAAGGATCATCACAACCAGTGCAAGTCGGTGCAAAAGGTATAAGCATTACCATTGATTCAGAGGTCAAATAGCCATATGGGCACCCGGCGTTACGGCTGCTGACGATTACCAGAAAGTAGGCGTACAGGACAACCCTTTAGTGTCGCGAACCAGAAATAGGGGGACAATGAAACGGCTGGATTTTTTTGCCAGGCAAGGCGCAGACCCGCAGCCGTATGGGGTATACGGCAAGGAGATGCAACGCGGCATGGCGGAAAAAGACACCGTTTCATGTTTCGTTATTTCTGGTTCGCGACACTGGCATGGCGGGAGGAACGGAATGGTGGCAGCGCCCGTCCTGTCGTTACAGCAGACACTGTCGAATCTGCAATGTGCCTTGCAGCCCGGCTAATGGTTAGTGTGTTTTGAAAAGCAAGGTGCTGACGTGTACGCCAGTGCGACGTTTCTGGCTCTTTAATTCCCGATCCGCTATAGAGGGGTCAAGAACGTAGCGCTATTTCAACTGTGTGTAGTGCCGCGCCGCAGCACACAATGCTAACGCTAGTGACCCTCCTCCTTGCATCGATTTTCGAGCCAAGTTTTTCCCCCGCCTGCATCATAAATTCCCTTAAGGCTCAAGGCAAGTATCATCAAAGATGATACAGTCTAATTTTGAAGCAACTTATTAAATGGCTTGGCAGGAAAAATATTCAATGCTTTTTCCTGGGGCGGTTATCTGAATTGGTACTTGTTTCCGCAGAGCAGAGTTTTTATTGACGGACGTGCCTTGGACAATCGCCCCCTGCGCGACTATACGCATATTTTGTGGACGACCCCCTATGGCATACAGCAGCTTGAGAATTATCAATTTGATTTCGTGCTGATTCAGTATGCCAATGTCTTTATTCCAATTTCCGATAAAAAGGAGCACAAGGCGGCAAGTCCGAAAAGCTTTTGGCCGGGCACCCGGATGAGGCGACGAAGACAGCACACCTAGTGCGGCTAGGAGCCGAAGACGCAGCCAACGCAGTGATCGTTTTTAT
>JANPNS010000197.1:0-1618 GCA_031427575.1 Gallionellaceae bacterium | reverse complement strand
GCTGTCCAGCGGTGCGCTGAAATGCATTGGTGCGACCACCTACCAGGAGTATCGCGGAATTTTCGAGAAGGATCATGCGCTGTCGCGGCGCTTCCAAAAAGTGGATGTGCCCGAGCCGTCAGTGGAGCAGACTATCGAAATTCTTAAAGGCTTGAAGCCGCGCTTTGAGACCCACCACGGCATCAAATACAGCGCCGCCGCGTTGACCAGTGCCGCCGAACTTTCTGCGCGCTTTATCAATGACCGACATCTGCCGGACAAGGCGATCGACGTGATAGACGAAGCAGGCGCGGCACAACGCATCCTGCCCAAATCCAAGCAAAAAAAGGTGGTCGGCAAGCACGAGATAGAGGACATCATTGCCAAAATCGCACGTATTCCGCCGCGCACCGTTTCTTCGGATGACCGCAATACACTGAAGACACTGGATCGCGATTTAAAGGCTACCGTGTTTGGCCAAAATGCCGCTATAGACGTGCTGGCACGAGCCATCAAAATGTCACGTAGCGGTTTGGGCAATCCGCAGAAACCCATAGGCAGCTTCCTGTTTTCTGGCCCCACTGGGGTGGGTAAAACCGAGGTCGCGCGCCAGCTGGCATATGTCATGGGCATGCCGCTGCACCGCTTCGACATGTCGGAATACATGGAGCGCCACGCGGTGTCGCGCCTGATTGGCGCGCCGCCCGGCTATGTCGGTTTCGATCAAGGGGGGCTGCTGACTGAAGCTATCAGCAAACAGCCGCATTGCGTTCTGTTACTGGACGAAATAGAGAAGGCGCATCCGGATATTTTCAATATCCTGCTGCAGGTAATGGATCACGGCACGCTCACTGACAACAATGGGCGCAAGGCGGATTTCCGCAATGTGGTCATCATCATGACCACCAACGCCGGTGCCGAAGCGTTAAGCAGAACGCAGATCGGCTTTAGCAAGAGCTCGGCTTCAGGGGACGAAATGGCTGACATCAAACGCATGTTCACGCCGGAATTTCGTAACCGACTGGATGCCATCATTTCCTTCGCCGCTCTGGATAGGGAAGTTATTCTGCGCGTGGTGGATAAATTCCTGATGCAACTAGAGGAGCAGCTGCACGAAAAGAAAGTGGATGTGGTATTTACCGATGCACTGAAAGACTATCTGGCCAAAACCGGGTTTGATCCGCTCATGGGCGCTCGTCCCATGGCGCGCCTGATTCAGGACACCATACGCAGCGCACTGGCCGACGAACTGTTGTTCGGCAGGCTGGCCAATGGCGGCAAGGTGACGGTGGACGTGGATGCAGAGGGCAAGGTTAAGCTGGAGTTTACGGAAGAGGCAATTATCGCCTGAAACCTGACCAGATATTAGGGCGCCTCTAAAAATCCAATTTTGCGAGCATCCGCTTCGCGGATTGCCTGCTTACCCCACTCCATCGCGATGCTGCGTTGCTCACAAAAAATTACTCCCACATATTTGATATGCGATATGTAATAATTAATTTTTTGATCAAAGCAGCATAGCGATGGAGTGGGGTAAGCAGGCAATCCGCGAAGCGGATGCTCGCAAAATTGGATTTTTAGAGGCGCCCTAATATCTGGTCAGGTTTCAGGCGATAATTGCCTCTTCCGTAAACTCCAG
>JANPNS010000196.1:0-4384 GCA_031427575.1 Gallionellaceae bacterium | reverse complement strand
TGGCAATCCCACGGTCGAGGCGGATGTGCTGTTGGAATCCGGCGTGATGGGTCGTGCGGCAGTGCCGTCCGGCGCATCCACCGGCACCAAAGAGGCGATGGAGTTGCGCGATGGTGACAAGCAGCGCTACCTCGGCAAGGGTGTGCTGAAAGCAGTGGAGAACGTTAACACCGAAATAGCCGAAGCGATCATTGGACTGGATGCCGCAGAGCAAGCCTTCATCGACCAGGCCATGATAGAACTGGATGGCACCGAGAACAAATCGCGCCTGGGTGCCAACGCCATCCTGGCGGTCACGATTGCCGTAGCCAAGGCGGCTGCGGAAGAATCGGGCTTGCCGCTGTACCGCTATCTGGGCGGTGCTGCACGCATGGAAATGCCGGTGCCGATGATGAACATCATCAATGGCGGCGCACATGCTACCGGCGGCTCTGACATCCAGGAATTCATGATCATCCCGGTGGGGGCGCAGAGTTTTCGCGAAGCACTGCGTTGTGGCGCGGAAATATTCCATCACTTGAAAGACATTCTCCACCAGCGTGGCATGAGCACTACCGTCGGCGACGAAGGTGGCTTTGCGCCAGCCTTGGGTTCCAACGAGGCTGCCTTGAAAGTGATTGTTGAAGCCATTGAGGCAGCTGGGTATGTGCCCGGCACAGACGTGGCGATAGGCCTGGATTGCGCCGCCTCCGAGTTTTACAAGGACGGAAAGTACCATCTGAAATCCGATGGGCTGTCCCTCACTGCCGCACAGATCATAGACCTGTATGCGACATGGGTGGACAAGTACCCTATCATTACCATCGAAGATGGCATGAGCGAGCATGACTGGGATGGCTGGAAACTGCTCACCGACCGCCTCGGAAAATCCATACAGTTGGTGGGCGATGATATTTTTGTCACCAACACGAAAATATTACGCGAAGGCATCAGGAGAGGCATTGCCAATTCCATTCTAATCAAGGTAAACCAGATTGGCACACTGACCGAGACTTTTGCGGCGATTGAAATGGCCAAGCGCGCGGGCTATACGGCTGTAATTTCACACCGTTCTGGCGAAACCGAAGATACCACCATCGCCGATCTCGCTGTGGCCACCAACGTCCTGCAAATCAAGACGGGTTCCCTGTCGCGTTCTGACCGGATGGCGAAATACAACCAGTTGCTGCGTATCGAGGAAGACCTGGGTGACAGCGCGTCCTATCCCGGGCGCGATGCGTACTACCAATTGGCGTAGACCCTGCCTTTGTCCTATAGATGCGCTGGGTTTCGCTGATACTGGTCGCTCTGATTCTGCTATTGCAGTATGCGCTATGGCTGGGTAAGGGCGGCTGGTTGAAAGTATGGGATCTTGACCGCCAGGTCGAAGCTCAGAAGCAAATCAATCAACAAACTCAAACGCGCAACGCGGTAATGGATGCCGAAGTGCGCGATCTCAAGCAAGGCACAGAAGCTATCGAAGAGCGCGCCCGCAACGAACTGGGCATGGTCAAGCGAGATGAAATTTTCTTTCAAATCGTGGTTGATCTGCCGTCGTTGCCTGCATCTTCAGTGCAAGCAGCGAAGCCAGACGGAGATTAATTTTATTTTCGCAATAGAAGTTGTATCGTTCCCACGGTCTGATGAAACTACTAGCCATTCGACTAGGTTGCCAAAAGACGGCAACCAAGTCGCTGGTTATCCGTGGGAACGCCTCTGTGGACGTTCCGCGTCCTGTGCCGCAGGAGTGGCACAAAGCTGCATTCCCACGCGGAGCGTGGGAACGATGAGAACCCCCTGTCACTCTCTGCGTTCTCTGTGAGCTCTGTGGCTTGAATTGCGTTTTTTAGGATAAAGCGGTACCCACGTTTGGAATTATGTGCGCCTGCTGGGGCGGAAATAGCGGGTGTTGCCGTAATAGGCTTCGCAGTTATTGTCCTGCGACCAGCCCGGTACGCCGAGCAGCGGCACTGGAGTAAGCTCGCGTGTGCTGCGGCAATGATCCGGCGAGTCCAGATATTGCGCGACCCTATTATCCAAGTAGGCCAGTCTGCGTTCCATCGGCCAGGTAAAAAATTCCTGCTCCGCCACCAGTATCAGCCCCTGCCCGGTCATGCCGATGTAGGGTTGTAATGCCTTTTCAAACAAGCCATGTCCGAACAGATAGAATCCCATGGACGTTTGTACCAGGCTGCGCCGTTGCCAAAACAGTTCCTGCCATTGGAAATCGCGCAGCAAACCGCTTAGTTCCTCTGCGGCGCATACCACCACCACGCCGGATTCATCGAACAGGGTCGCCATATCGCGCACCTCCCCGCGTTGGCTCTGCAGCGCGGCATCAGGTAAATTGCTCAGGGCATGGTAATGGCGTGCGTTAATAGCAGCCTTGGACTTGGGGAAAGTCAGCCACACCAGGGCATTGAGCATATCGTGCCAGTTATCGGCGCGCATCTGCACCTCGCCATTGAGGTAACAACGTGGTTCATACTGTGTTTCAAACGACAATTTACCCTGTTCCTGCGGCACAAAGCGTAAGGGCAGGCCACGCTGTACGGTAAGCGGCGGCTGACATGCTGCGAGCAAGACATTGCAGCATTCCAATGACGGGAAGTTACTGTTTTCCAGACAGGCAAGTACAGGGTGCAGTGGCTCGAAAAGAGGCGATTGCAATAACACAGCAGGGTTCCATTCAGGCATTTCATTCATGGTTGAAGTGTATTCGAAACAAACGAATTTAAAGCAATCAGGAGATTCATTCGCTGTATGGCTGTTCCAGATGGCAAAAAATAGCGTAAAATGGCGCCCGCAATTACCAACCAGTGGTCAAGGCGAGATTCTAGCTCGATAAATGCTCGCCAGTGGGATATTGGCAAGGCCACAATAAATAATGTCAGATGGAAATTCTATTGGGGGAGTAGTGGGATGGCGAAACAGAATGCATTTTATGCACAGTCCGGTGGCGTAACCGCAGTAATCAACGCATCGGCCTGTGGCGTTATCGAAACAGCACGCAAGCACAAGGATAAGATCGGCAAGATCTACGCTGGCCGCAACGGCATCATAGGCGCGCTGACTGAAGACCTGATTGATACCAGCAAGGATTCCGCTAAAAACATTGCTGCGCTACGCCACACACCTTCCGGCGCATTTGGCTCCTGCCGCTTCAAGATGAAAAGTCTGGAAGAAAACCGCGTCCAATACCAGCGTCTGATCGAAGTATTCAAAGCACACAATATTGGTTACTTCTTTTACAACGGTGGCGGCGATTCTGCCGATACCTGCCTTAAAGTTTCGCAACTGGCCGACAAAATGGGCTACCCCATTCAGGCCATTCATGTTCCCAAAACCGTAGATAACGATTTACCCATCACCGACTGCTGCCCCGGTTTTGGCTCGGTTGCCAAATATGTCGCGGTGTCAGTGCGCGAGGCCAGTTTCGATGTGGCTTCCATGGCCAAGACTTCGACCAAGGTATTCGTGGTGGAAGTCATGGGTCGCCATGCCGGCTGGATCGCCGCTGCTGGCGGGCTGGCCTCAGATAAAAATTGCGAAATACCCATCGTCATCCTGTTCCCGGAAATTGATTTCAACAAGGCAAAATTCCTGGCTCAAGTGGACAGCATGGTAAAGAAACACGGTTATTGCTCAGTCGTGGTGTCCGAAGGTGTGCATGGTGAGGACGGGAAATTCCTGGCCGATCAGGGCTTGCGTGATGCGTTTGGTCACGCGCAATTGGGTGGTGCGGCGCCGGTGGTGGCCAACATGATCAAGGATGCGCTCGGGTACAAATTTCATTGGGCGGTGGCCGACTACCTGCAACGCGCCGCGCGCCATATCGCGTCCAAAACCGACGTTGAACAAGCGTATGCGCTGGGTAAAGCGGCAGTAGAGTTGGCGTTGAAGGGACAGAATGCGGTCATGCCAACCATTGTTCGTGTTTCCAACCAGCCGTACAAATGGAAAACCGGCGTGGCGCTGCTGAAAGACGTGGCCAACGTGGAAAAAATGATGCCGCGCGACTTTATCAGCAAAGATGGGTTTGGCATTACGGAAAAATGCCGCACCTATCTTGCGCCGCTGATCAAGGGCGAAGATTATCCGCCCTACAAGGATGGTTTGCCACAATACGTCAGGCTCAAGAATGTGGCGGTGGAGAAGAAGCTGGGGGCATTCAAGATTTAATTTTGTTTTGATGTTAGGTAATTTGTCGGCCTTAAAAAGCCGTTTAACTTGAAGGGGAAATAGTATGTCTGGTGGTCTAATTTTTACACTGTTATGCGCAGTGGCTGCACTGATTTATGGCGTGGTCTCCATTCAATGGATACTGGGCAAATCAACCGGCAACGCAAGAATGCAGGAAATTGCGGCGGCCATACAAGAAGGCGCTACCGCCTACCTTAACCGG
>JANPNS010000195.1:0-2866 GCA_031427575.1 Gallionellaceae bacterium | reverse complement strand
ACCGCAGTTGCGCACAGACCCAGCATTGCGCGCGGCGCTGCTGAACCTGCTCAACAACGCCGCCGATGCCTCGCCGGATGAAATCAACATCGAGGCGCATTGGGATGATAACTTCTTTACTTTGGAAATCCACGATCACGGACCAGGCCTCACGTCGGAAGCCGCCGCCCGCGCCGGTTCGGCATTCTTCACCACCAAGGAGGAAGGGCGCGGGTTGGGCTTGTTTCTCGCCAACGCCACTATTGAGCGGATGGGCGGCAAGGTGCGCCTGTTCAACCGCGAGGGTGGCGGCGCCACAACTGAGGTCATCTTCCCCTTGCCTAAAAACGTGCCGCGTAAAGACAAGAATTTTCGCTGTCAATAACCCTATTTTCCGGACAACGTCACAAACGACAGCTTGCTCACTCCGGCCTTTTGCGCGATTGCCATCAGCTCTGCCACACGTCCATAAGGCACCATCTTGTCGGCCTCGACCTGCACCTGAAACTGCGGATCAGCCGCACGCTGTTTCAATGTTTCCGCCAGTTGCGCATCGTCCAGCGCATGGTTGTCCAGTTCAATATGTCCTTGCGCATCCACTGTCAGATGGACAGGCAGCGGCTTGTTATCTGACGCCACCGCAGCGGTCTTGGGCAGGTTAATCTTGAGCGATTGAGGCGCCAGCAGCGGTGCGGTGATAATGAACACCACCAGCAGCACCAGCATCACGTCCACCAGCGGCGTGACGTTGATCTCGCTCATCATTTCTTGCTGAGAAAAATTAGTGAAGGACATGATTATTCCCGGAAACGATGTTGATGCGCGAGCCGCATGAAGTCGTGCGCGAAATTTTCCAGATCGGTCAGATGCACACGCAACCGGCGCAGAAAATAATTGTAGGCCAACACAGCAGGCAGCGCGGTGGCAATGCCAATGGCGGTGGCAATGAGCGCTTCGCCTATCGGTCCGGCTACGATATCCAGGCTGGCAGAACCGCTTTTGCCGATGTCCTGCAGTGCATGCATGATGCCCCACACGGTGCCGAACAGGCCAATGAAAGGGGCGGTGGAACCGATGGACGCCAGCTCTGCCAGGCCGCGCTCGTGGTAGCGCTGAATATTTTGCACCTGCCGCCGCAACATGTTTTCCAGTTCTTGAGGCTCGCGGTGTTGCTGATCATGGGATGCAGCAACCCGTTTTGTTACTTCCGCAAAGCCGACCCGTCCCAGCTGCGCCATATCTCCACTGCCTTGTTGAGCGAGCTGCGCGGCTGCCTCCCAAGTTTGCGCCGCCCAAAATCTCTCGTTGAATGCGGAGTTAAACCTGGCCTGCTGGATTTGCCGCCAAAGCTTGTATAGCGCGATAGACCAGGTCGTTATCGACAGAAATATCAACAGCAGCAATGTAGCGACGAGGACAGGTGAGCTGACGGTAAAGAATTCATTCATGTTTCGTTGTCCTTCAAGGAGAAAAGAATAGGAATTTTGAACCATTCGGTGACGTTACGCCCGCCACGCCGTGCCGGAACAAAACGCCAGGTTTTAACGGAGGTCAGCGCTGCCCGATCCAGGATGGCATGACCGCTGCTCTGGTGTACTTGCAACTGACCGCTGACTCCGTCCGCCAATACTTCTACATTCAACACGACCCGTCCCTGAGCACCTGCACGGCGGGCGGCCAACGGATAGGTCAGCCGGTTATTGAGGTAGGTGGCCTTATAGTCGGGTTCGATATCAGACACGACTGGTACTTCTTGGGAGGCCGACGGTGTTGGCTCGATAATGGTCGGCGCGGCGTTCTCCAAAATAGGCTCTTCCAGCACTTCCCGCTGTTCGGCAGGGTCAGGCTGAACAGCAATTTTTTTCGGCACGCGGGGTGGAGGCAATGTTTCAACCTGCGCCTTAACCGGGTTGCTGCTGATTGCGACTGATACCTCCATTTCATGCTGAACCGTGACCGCACGGGTGGGCTGTTTCCTCCAGGCGGTGAACACGGCAAGATGAAGTGCCAAGACGATACACAGCACTACGGCCTGTTCGCGCAGTGGGGAGTGGAAAGGGATGGGAGCAGTGGCATGCAAGGCTGTGCTCTCTAATTCCATTTCCATTTCAATAGGCACATAATTCCGTAGGGGCGTGATTCATCACGCCCTGATCTATTCATGTATCGGGGAAAGGGCGCGATGAATCGCACCCCTACAATATTTCACTATTGATCGGGAAACGGAATAAGGCTTGGTATAACGTCGGGTGAACATCCATATCCCGTACAACGCCGCGCCATGCAGCGCCACGACGAACGACAACCCGGCCAATTGTTCCCGCTTCATGCTCTGCAATGATTCAAGTCCTCTATTTTCCAAGCCCTAAGCAGGAAGGTCGGCATTCACGTTTCGCAGTCCCAGAAAACTGCTGACAGAAGGTATATTCCTCAGCACCAGGCGCTCGGCAATCAGGACGATAAGCATCGTGATACCGAGAAACGGCAACAACACACCCAGCGTCACGATGATACCGATCAGAACGAAAGAAAACGGCGGAACTGCCTGGCTCGCCTCGGGCGCACCGAGTGTGCCGGGAGTACGCCGCCGCCACCACATCACGGCAGCGCTCACGATCATCAAAAGTAGACCGAGCGCCGTGAACACACCCAATGCCTGATTGAACCAGCCGAATAACTGCCCTTCATGCACGGCAATGCCATAGCCGATGATGCGATCCAGCAGGGGCTTGTCGGAAAAATCCTTTCTGGACTTGATCGCACCCGTATCCGCATCCAGCGTCAGATTGACGCGCAACGGACGATTCTGCGCGTCCGAGCGCGCTGTCCAATCCATCCCCGAACCACCGGCCCAACTGGGTAATTTTGCGGAGGGCGGAGAAATCAA
>JANPNS010000194.1:0-2603 GCA_031427575.1 Gallionellaceae bacterium | reverse complement strand
CGCATTCACCGCCCATTTAGATGATCGCTTCGTCTGCGATCACCGCATCCATTGCAGCCTGGATGATGGGACACATGAGTTGGTAATACCGCGTGTGACCAGCATGACTAAGGTGCAACCCATCGGTCAAGAGGAATTTTTCGAGTGGATGCCGTCGGGCCGTTGATGATACGCAAACTGACCGCCTATAAAATTGGCCAGTCGGTGCGCGACGACGGCCCGCAGACGCATCTGGTCAAGGCCGGTACGCCGACTATGGGCGGCGCGCTGATTCTGGTCGCGGTCGCCATCACTACCCTGTTGTGGGCCGATCTTGGTAATAAATATGTGTGGGTGGTGTTGTTCACCACGCTCGGCTTCGGTGTCATCGGCTGGGTGGATGATTACCGCAAAGTGGTGCATCGCAACCCCAAGGGGATGTCGGCCAAGGGTAAGATTTTTTGGCAATCCATCATCGCGTTGGCTGTAGGCATCTATTTGTGGAACACCGCCAGCCTGCCGGCGCATACCGAATTGATAGTGCCGTTCTTCAAGTTTCTGGTGCTTCCGCTGTCGGCACTCGCCTTCATCACACTGGTTTACCTGGTAATTGTCGGCACCAGTAATGCGGTCAATCTCACCGACGGCCTGGACGGTTTGGCGATCATGCCCACGGTCATGATCAGTAGCGCGCTGGCGCTGTTTGCTTACGTCGCGGGTCATGCAGTATTCGCCAAATATCTTGGCATACCTTATATCCCCGGTGCAGGTGAGCTGGCGGTGTTCTGCGGCGCAATCGCGGGCGCGGGTCTGGCCTTTCTGTGGTTTAACGCCTATCCGGCGGAAGTGTTCATGGGTGATGTGGGTGCGCTGGCATTGGGTGCGGCGCTGGGGGTGGTGGCAGTGATTGTGCGCCAGGAACTGGTGTTGTTCATCATGGGCGGTGTGTTCGTGGTAGAGGCGGTATCGGTGATGCTGCAAGTGTCGTACTTCAAGGTCACCAAAAGAATTTACGGCAAAGGGAAGCGCATTTTGCTGATGGCACCGCTGCACCATCATTTCGAACAGAAGGGCTGGAAGGAAACACAAGTGGTCGTCCGTTTCTGGATCATCACCATGATGTTAGTGCTGCTCGGATTGGCGACATTGAAGTTGAGGTAAGAGCTTGTAGCTTGTAGCTGGTAGCTGGTAGCCAAACCAAAACCGCGCGTAGCGCGACAAACTAGCTACCAGCTACTAGTTACTAAATTTAAGGAAAACAATTGCAAGGATGGGCTGACAAAAAAGTGCTGGTGCTCGGTCTCGGTGAGACCGGGTTGTCGCTGGTGCGCTGGCTGGTGGCACAGGGCGCGCATGTCCGCGCCGCCGATAGCCGCGCGCAACCGCCTGCGCTGGCCGAGGTGCACGCGCAGTTGCCACAGGAATCTATTCACTGCGGTGTATTTCGCGACGAAATTTTCAGCAAAGTCGATTTGATTGCCATTAGCCCTGGTGTGCCGCTGAACGAGCCGGTCGTGATGCGTGCTATGGCGCGCGGGATTCCGGTAATGGGGGATGTTGAATTGTTTGCCCGGGCGCTGCCGCAAAATAATCGGCCCAAAATAATTGCCATCACCGGCTCTAATGGCAAGACCACCGTGACCAGCATGGTCGGCAGCATGTGCCGCGCGGCGGGGCTGGATACTGCGATAGCCGGCAATATTTCGCCTGCGGTACTGGATGCGCTGTTGCAGCGCGGCGGACAGCAGCCGGATATTTGGGTGCTGGAGTTGTCCAGCTTTCAGCTGGAAACCACGACGACGCTGAATGCCGATGCAGCGACGGTGCTGAATGTCAGCGAAGATCATCTGGATCGCTACGCTGACATGTATATCTACAGCGCAGCCAAGGCACGCATATTTAATGGCGATGGGGTGCAGGTGCTCAATCGCGACGATGCGCGTAGCCTGGGCATGGCGTTGCCGGGACGCAGGCAAGTATCGTTTGGCTTGAATGAACCGCATGCTCCGGACGATATGGGCGTAGCCCGCGTGGCAGGCGATATCTGGCTGATGCAGGGATCGCAGCGGCTGTTGAATGCCAAAGAATTGCAGGTGGCCGGGCTGCACAATGTGTCCAATGCGCTGGCCGCGCTGGCGTTGTGCCGCACGCTTGGGATACCGCTGGCGCCGTTGCTGGATGCTTTGCGCGCTTTCAAGGGTTTGCCGCATCGCGTGCAACAGGTAGCAGAAATCAAGGGTGTGATTTATTTCGATGATTCCAAGGGTACCAATGTCGGCGCGACCGTGGCCGCGTTGCACGGCTTGGGACGAAAGGCGGTATTGATTGCGGGCGGCGAGGGCAAGGGGCAGGATTTTTCGCCGCTCAATCCGGCTGTGGCACAACACGCGCGCGCCGTGGTACTCATCGGTCGCGATGCAGACAAAATCGAGGCAGCACTGCAAGGATGTGGCGTGCCCGTGCTGCGTGCGGAAGATATGGCAGCTGCGGTGTGGCACAGTGCCGTGCTGGCGCAGCCGGGCGACGCCGTGCTGCTGTCGCCGGCTTGCGCTAGCTTCGATATGTACCGCAACTATGCACATCGCGCCGAAGTATTCGTGGCCACGGTACGTGCTTTGCAGGGG
>JANPNS010000193.1:0-3317 GCA_031427575.1 Gallionellaceae bacterium | reverse complement strand
GAACTTTCTTGAACAGCTAGTCGCTGAGTGGTACGAGTATCGGGGTTATTTTGTACGCCGCAATGTACATGTGGGCATTAGCGCTTGACGGTCACCCTTTCTGATCAGCGTACTAAATAAATCTAAATCCCCCCCCAGATTGAAGACCCCAGGAATTTGAGAATGCGCTACTGAATAGCGAATGGGATGCAACTTCCCGCCCAACCATATCGAGCCGCCACTGTCCTCAATAGAGCGCTGGTGTAGTAATACTTCATCAACAAATTTTTGACTGAAACAAGGCACGCCAACGGGATTCATCATTGTCCACAAAATCCCATATTCCGCATCAAATCGCGTAGACAACTGTGTATATTCGATGTCAAGCGGATTTACAGCACAAGGCACAACTTCGATCTTTCCCATTTTCTCTCCCCATATGAAATGTCTACTATGGATAAAAAATGCTGCTTGAATACCAGAAATCCACAGTTAGCGATAAAAACCCAAATGTTTTTTGGAGTTATCGGCTTAAGTTGCCTAGCCGCACAGCAACATTACCACATGAACTACATAAAAATAGTCTATTTCTAAGGTTTTAGGATTTAACACGAACAGGCTGGTGCTCGCCGCAGCCACCCCGCTCGTCCGTTATATAATGGCGCGCAATTCCTTTACCGTCAACATTTATGTCCACCATCCGCTTATTGCCCGACCTGCTTATCAATCAAATCGCTGCTGGCGAGGTTATAGAACGTCCGGCTGCTGCGCTCAAGGAGCTGCTGGAAAACAGCCTGGATGCGGGTGCCAGCGAAATCGTCGTGCAACTGGAAGGCGGTGGCGTTAAATTATTACGGGTGCGTGACAACGGCAGTGGCATGGCACAAGATGAACTGGCATTCGCCTTGATGCGGCACGCCACCAGCAAGATCGCCTCGCTGGACGATTTACAGCGCGTCGCCAGTATGGGCTTTCGTGGAGAGGCGCTAGCCAGCATGGCAGCGGTAGCGCAAGTAATGCTTACCAGCCGTCGTGCTAATGACGACCACGCCTGGCAGATTTTAGCGGTGGATGGCACACAGAGCGATGCCACACCCGCCGCCCACACCCACGGAACCAGCGTGGAAATACGCAAACTGTATTTCAATACGCCGGCGCGACGCAAATTTCTCAAGTCCGAAGCCACCGAGTTCGCCTATTGCGAAGAAACATTCAAACGCATTGCGCTTTCACGGCCGGATGTCGCATTCAGCTTGCAGCACAACAATCGCATGGTGTGGCAAGTCAGAGGACAGAAACCCACTCCAGATGGCTTAGGAGAAAGAGTGGCCGCATTGCTCGGAGACGAATTCTCGCAAAGCGCGGTTACCATAGATCGACAGGCGGCAGGTCTGCATTTGTATGGTATGGCTTCGCTGCCTGCCTACTCAAAAGCTACACGTGCGGCACAATATTTTTTTGTGAACGGACGTTTCATCCGCGACAAAGTAGTGGCGCATGCCATGCGGCAAGCATACCAGGACATTCTGCATCACCAGCGCCATCCGGCATTCGTGCTGTTCCTTGACCTGCCGCCGGAACAGGTGGATGTGAATGTACATCCGGCCAAAAGCGAGGTGCGTTTCCGCGACAGTCAGGCTATCCATCAATTTGTGTTCCACACGCTGCAACAGGCATTGAGCAAACCGATCAGCACGGCGGAAAACTCGCCCGGCATGGCGCATCAAGCTGTCCCCAGACAATCTATCTTTGGACAATCTGACCCGGTGCAACAGCCGATGCGCTTGCACACGGCTGCGCAACCGCTGGCATTCTATGACGCGCTGTTTGGCGCAAGCCGCGCTGATTCTTTACCCGCATTCGCAGCGCCATTCCTGGATATCCAGACCGAGGACGAAAGCGGCATTCCGCCGCTCGGCTTTGCGTTGGCACAATTGGCAGGCATCTACATCCTCGCACAGAATAAAAACGGCCTGGTGGTGGTAGACATGCATGCCGCGCACGAACGCATCGTGTATGAAAAACTCAAAACGGCGCTCGACGGCCAGCAAATTCCAACACAACCGTTGCTCATTCCAGTGAGCTTTGCCGCCGAGGCATTGGATATCGCCACAGCCGAAGAAGAACGTGCGGCCATCATGCAACTGGGGTTCGACATCATGCCGCTGTCACCGTCCACGCTTGCGGTGCGCGCCATGCCGGCCATGCTCAAACAGGCGCATGCTGAAGCCGCCGCACGCGATGTATTGCAGGAATTGCGCGAGTATGGCGCCGCACGCGCACTTACCGAGCGGCGCAACGAACTGTTGTCCACGCTGGCCTGCCATTCCGCTGTACGCGCCAATCAAAGCCTGACCATTACGGAAATGAACAACATCCTGCGCGAAATGGAACGCACCGATCGCTCCGGTCAATGCAATCATGGTCGCCCAACATGGTTTCAGATGACCATCACAGAACTGGATGCGCTGTTCATGCGCGGAAAATGAGGACTGAGGACTTAGGGCTTAGGACTCAGGATCCAAGACCCAGGACTCAGTCCTCAGTCCTCAGTCCTCAGTCCTCAGAAAAATTACCACCGGCCATTTTTTTGATGGGTCCCACCGCCAGCGGCAAGACACAAGTCGCGGTAGAGCTGGCGCAGCACATGCCGATAGAACTTATCAGTGTGGATTCGGCGCTGGTTTATCGCGGCATGAATATTGGCACTGCCAAACCGGATGCCACTACCCTCGCCCGTGCGCCGCATCATCTGATTGATATACTCGACCCAACCGACAGCTATTCTGCCGCCGCATTCCGCCATGACGCGTTACGCCTGATACAGGACATCACAAAGCGCGGTAAAATTCCCTTGCTGGTGGGCGGCACGATGTTATATTTTCACGGTCTACGTTTTGGTTTGAGCACATTGCCACAAGCCGACCCCGCCGTGCGTCGCGAACTGGATGAGCAAGCCGCACGATTAGGGTGGCCCGCATTGCACGCCGAACTGGCGCAGCTGGATGCGGCAACCGCCGCACGGCTAAAGCCGAACGATTCGCAGCGCATTCAGCGCGCGCTGGAAATATACCGGCTGACCGGCTCACCAATGTCCATGCTGATCGGGCAGCCTGACAAACTCCCCCTGCCATGCCGCATCATTCCGATTACGCTCATTCCATCTGCGCGCAGCCAGCTGCATGCCCGCATCGCCACACGCTTTGCCGCCATGCATAAACTCGGTCTGGTGGATGAGCTGCGCGAGCTCAAGAAAAAATATTCACTGCATCGTGAGCTGCCCTCCATGCGCTGTGTCGGCTATCGTCAGGCATGGCAATTTTTGGCCGGTGAAATCA
>JANPNS010000192.1:0-2705 GCA_031427575.1 Gallionellaceae bacterium | reverse complement strand
TTGCTGATGGGTGATGTTCTGCCCTTCACCCGCTACGCCCATGCCATAACCTTTCACAGTCTTGGCCAGGATTACGCTGGGCTGGCCGGTGTGCTTACTGGCCGCGGCATAGGCCGCAAATACCTTGCGCACATCATGGCCGCCGCGGTTCAGGTGCCAGATTTCCTGGTCGGACATGTCGGCCACCATTTCCAGCAACTCCGGATATTTTCCGAAGAAATGCTGGCGTACATAAGCGCCATCTTTGGATTTGTAAGTCTGGTATTCGCCATCCACCACTTCCTGCATGCGTTTTTGCAGCAAACCGTTTTTATCCTTGGCGAACAGGCGGTCCCACTGGTCGCCCCACACCACTTTAATAACATTCCACCCGGCACCGCGGAACACGCCTTCCAGTTCCTGGATGATCTTGCCATTGCCGCGCACCGGGCCATCCAGCCGCTGCAAATTACAGTTCACGACAAAAATCAGGTTGTCCAGTCGCTCGCGTCCGGCCATTGAAAATCGCGCCCAGCGATTCCGGCTCGTCGGTTTCGCCATCGCCCAGAAATGCCCATACCTTGCGCCCTGCGGTATTGACGATAGCGCGATGTTGCAGATAGCGCATGAAGCGCGCCTGATAAATCGCCATCAGCGGGCCGAGTCCCATGGACACGGTGGGAAACTGCCAGAAGTCCGGCATCAGCCACGGATGCGGATAAGAAGATAAGCCGCCGCCTTCCGTTTCCTGGCGGAACTTGTACATCTGCTCTTCACTGATACGCCCTTCGAGGAAAGCGCGGGCATAAATGCCAGGCGATGAATGGCCCTGGAAATACACCAGATCGCCGCCATGCGTGGCGGTTTTGCCGTGAAAGAAATGATTAAATCCGACGTCGTACAAAGTGGCTGCCGAAGCAAAGCTGGCGATATGCCCGCCCAGCTCGGACGAATCGCGGTTGGCATTCAACACCAGCACCATCGCGTTCCAGCGCATCCAGGCGCGGATGCGGTGCTCCAGATCCTGGTTGCCGGTAGAGCGTTGTTCTTCGCTCACCGGTATGGTGTTGCAGTACGGTGTGGTGGCACTGAACGGCATACCGGCACCGGAGTTGCGCGCTTTGTCTATCAATTGCCCGAGCAGAAATTGCGCTCGCTCCGACCCCTCATGCTCCAGCACCGAGTCAAGCGCATCCAGCCACTCTTGCGTTTCCTGCGGGTCGTAATCAGGTAAATTTGCCATTGCTCTAACTTTCTTGTTTTGTGTAGGTGCGGACGCTCAAGTTATTTTCCGTGGTGACCACAATTTATCGTTTCATTTTCGGTCAACAGCCATTCCACCTTGCGATCGGTGGCCTCCTGCGGAAGGTGTGCAATAATTTGCATCGAATATGCCGCTGCGGCAAGCGTCGGTCGGTGCGGCAAGCGGGGAATCAACTTGTCATAAAACCCCCCACCGTACCCGAGCCGCGCACCATCACGGCTGAATGCCACGCCGGGCATCAGAATAAAATCCAACTCCTCCAGTGTGTCTGCCTTGGCGCAGCGCTCGACCAGCGGCTCACGTATATCCCACAGTCCTGGCATCAAATCATGCTGCAAATCGGTTACGCAATACAAATCCAACTCCTTGGTGTCAAGGTTAACCTTGGGCAGCAGCAACTGTTTGCCATCAGCCAGCACTTGCTGAGCCCAATCATCGCTTATAAATTCCGCGCCAAAACTCATATACCCCAACACTTTCCTGGCAACCCGATACTCCGGCATCAGCAATATGCGCGCCGTAATTTCACGACTGAACTGTGTCCGTAACTTGGCGGGTAATTGCTCGCGGTCGGCGATTATACGTTGTCTGATGGCCTGCTTCATAGCCTGTGCTGAAATTTGCTTTGTCATGACCGCACGGCTTTTCTCGCCCAAGCAGTCAACTGCCCGGCATCTTCCAGAATATCGGCAGGAACTTCGCGGTAATTCTTCAAAATCTGTTTTTTGGAGGGAGCAAACACGGCCGCCTGATGTCGCGAATATTCATCCACAGTGTCAGGGTGGGTTTTGAAGTACAACCGCCCATCGTAAATAATGCTGAAAAATTGCTCACCACTATACAAACCATACCCGCCAAACATCCTGCGGCAACGCACGCCGTCGAGGGTGGTGAGTTGTTCGAGCACATAATCACGGAAAGAGTTGGCGGCTTTCATCTGCGAAAGCGATCAAATTTCACGCGCACTGGTAACATGATCAAAATCCACACCCAACGTATCAAAATGCGCCTTGCCGCATTGAATCTTTGCCCACTCTGAGCCACGCATTTTAAGTTGATCCTTTGTGCTTTTGGTTTCGCGCACCAGATACACCTTGTTGTCGTCTTCCTTGACGATAGCCCAATCGGGATTGTAAGTGCCAATGGGTGTGTCGATCTTGAACCACCAAGGCAGCTTGATAAACAGCTTGATGTCCGTGCGTGTTCTCATGGCGTTTGCGAATGCGCGTTCCACTTCCGACTCGAACAGTACAGTATCGTAAATACTGTTATCCACTTCTATCATGCTGGTCAGCGCACCGGTAATTTCTTCCGCCTCGAATAACATCATTTCGTATTCCTGGCCGTTGATACGCTCGTATTTGATGCCCTCTATTTTCAGATTATTCAACTCGGCTTCGATAGCCTGCTGCGCTTGCTCAAGAAATTGCTGCGGGTTGTGTTGTACTTCGTCCAAGCGACC
>JANPNS010000191.1:0-5822 GCA_031427575.1 Gallionellaceae bacterium | reverse complement strand
GCCGCGTTGTGATGCAGGGCGCGCTTGACCACTTCGCGCGGATAAACGCTGGTTTGGGTGAGCGTGCCGTGGAACAATTCCTCTGATGAAATCGCGCGGTGCTGGGCGTCGAGGAAGATGACCATGAATACTTCCTGGGCGCGTCCACCTAACAATAATTTTAAGTAATCGCGTACGGCGCCGGGCGAATTAAGCGCATCGCCGCTGCGCATTTCTTCGTGCAAGGCGCGCCGTGCCATTTCCACGACCGCTTGCATCTGCACGTATTTGGCCTTCCCCATGCCGTGAATATCGCAGAATTCATTTTGGCTGACAGCAATCAGCCTGGTCAGGCTGCCGAACTGGGTGAGCATCTCGCGCGCCAAGTCGACCGCGCTTTTTCCCTTCACCCCGGTGCGCAGAAAGATCGCCAGCAGCTCGGCATCGGAAAGGGAGTCCGCGCCGCGCTGCAGCAGTTTCTCACGCGGACGTTCCCCTTCAGGCCAGTCTGTAATCGCCATGATTCCTTCCCATCAAATCCGTTGCGCTTGCAGCTTGCCACATTCCTTGCAATACCTTGCGAATACATGCATCAGCTTATTGCACTGTACGCATGGCTTGTATTGCAAGAAACCGCATAAGGGGCAGGCCTGTGATCCGTGTGGAAGTTGCCTGCCGCAGTTCTGGCAAAGGCCTTTAGCGATACGCTTTTCGAGTAGCTTCTCGTGTGAGAAAAATTTCTTCTGAAGGATATAGATTACAAACAGCGCGGCAGAGACGGATAGGGCGATCACCAGGTAATACCAGATTGCAACCAAATTGAACGATATCAACAAATCCATAATCATCTTCAACAACTTCTTCGGGATGATGTCGTAAATTGCTTCGATGACCTTGAAGAAAATCGGGATGCACACAACCACCAGGAGATGAGATGAAACCAGCGTTTGTACATGTCGTGCTTTGCGGATGCAGACAGAGTTCCAGCCATAAATGACGACAAACAGTGGCAACAGGAAGAGCAACTCCATTCCGAGCCGCTTTACAGGAAACCAATAGTTCATGGTTCGTATGTCCGACCTCAACTGCTCGCGATCATTTTCTGTTAGTGACTGAATATTCTGCCAGAGCGCCTTGACTGTATCAGTCTGATTAAGCTTTTCATCAAGCGAATCTATCTGCCCACGCAGGGTGTTCAAAGTTGCTGTCAACTGCTGAACATCTTGCTTGATCGCAGACACGTCAGTCTTGTCATTTTCGTGTTTGGCTATACTCTCCAGCAGAGATGTGTCATAGCCCCCCTTTCTGTCTTTGATGAGCGCTTCAAGTTCTCGAACCTCCTTCTGGAAGCTCTTCCTGTTTTCAAAAAGGCGCGACATATCTTTATCTTTTTCGATTTTATCAATCAGAGCAACCAATGGGGTGCAGATTGGATGCTGCTTTTTATTCTTTTCATCAACTAGTGTTAACTCAGCGTTGGATGACGAAATTATGTCGTTAAGGTTATCCAACCGATTCGTCTTATCCCAGTTACGCTGGATAACAATTTCGCGGCAAGGATAGGTCACGTATTCGTCTGGAGAAGTGAGTTGCCGGGTATGCTCGTCAAGGCCGTCGAATACAGATACCAAAATGAAGATATCAAGAAAGATAAGGATTACAAGTGCGGCCTTGTTCAGGGGCTGATCGTCGCCCAGCTGGATTAGATGTATCCGAAATCCGTTGATTTTTTCCTTAATCCATATAAACATCGAGACGTACTCCCTTGCGTTAGCGCTGAATGAATAAGAATAAATAACTGAGTACAGCTTTGCATATTTCCTGCGCAGGCAGGAATGACGTATTCAATGGACAGCATTTTCTTGTAAGATGTGCAGCATTATGGAACAAACCCAGACAAAACGCATCGTGCTCGGTATTACCGGGGGCATTGCCGCCTACAAGGCGGCGGAACTGGCACGCCTGCTGATAAAACAAGGTGTCGAGGTGCAGGTGGCGATGACCGAGGCGGCCGGCCACTTTATCACCGCGACCACGATGCAGGCGCTATCCGGCAAGCCGGTGCTGATGAATCAGTGGGACGACGCCGGTAACGGTATGGCGCATATCAATCTGAGTCGCGCTGCCGATGCCATTTTGATCGCCCCGGCCACGGCGGATTTTATTGCCAAGCTGGCGCATGGTCTGGCCGATGATCTGCTTTCCACTCTGTGTCTGGCACGCAACTGCCCGCTGCTGCTTGCTCCGGCGATGAACCGGCAGATGTGGGAGAACGCAGCGACCCAGCGCAACATTGCGCAATTGATTGCCGATGGCGTGACCATACTCGGACCGGCCAGCGGCGCGCAGGCGTGTGGCGAGGAGGGTATGGGGCGGATGGTTGAGGCGGAGGCGTTGGCGACGGAGATCGTGGCGTTTCTGGGCAAGGCTTCCCTCTCCCTAGCCCTCTCCCCGGGGGAGAGGGAACGGATGGATGGGGTGAGGGTGCTTATTACTGTCGGGCCCACTTACGAGGCGATCGACGCGGTGCGCGGCATCACCAATCGCAGTTCCGGCAAGATGGGTTATGCCGTGGCACAGGCCGCGCTGGAGCTGGGTGCAGAGGTGACGCTGATTTCCGGGCCGACAGCATTGAACAAACCCATTGGAGCACAATTATTGAATGTCACCAGTGCCGCAGAAATGTTGGCGGCGGTGCAGCAACACGTAGCCGCCTGCGATATTTTTATCGGCGTGGCCGCGGTTGCGGATTATCGGGTGGCGCAAAGCAGTGATCAGAAAATAAAAAAGAGCAACAGCAATATGACACTGGAGCTGGTGCCTAACCCGGATATTCTGGCCTATGTTGCGAACCTGCCAAAACCCCCATTTTGTGTGGGTTTCGCGGCCGAGAGCGAAAATTTGCGCGAACACGCCAGGGCCAAGCGCGCTGCCAAAAAAATCCCGCTGCTGGCTGCCAATCTGGCGCAACAGGCTATCGGTGCGGATGACAATGAGCTGATTCTGTTTGACGATGCAGGCGAGCATGTGTTGCCGAGATCGGACAAGTTGTCGCAGGCGCGTGCCTTATTGCAGCACTTGGCTCACCTCTTTCAAAAGGCAAACAAGCAATGAAAAAAACCGTGGATGTGAAAATTCTCGACCCGCGCCTGCATGATCATCCGCCCGCTTATGCCACGACCGGCTCGGCGGGGATAGATTTGCGCGCTTGCATCACTGCCAGCATGGTCATTCAGCCGGGGCAATGCGAACTCATTCCGAGCGGGATTGCCATCCATTTGGCTGACCCGCAGTGCGCTGCGATGATTTTGCCGCGCTCAGGCCTCGGTCACAAGCACGGCATTGTGCTGGGCAATCTGGTCGGGTTGATAGATTCCGATTATCAAGGACAGATATTCGTCTCGCTGTGGAATCGCGGCCATCACCCGTTCACGTTGATGCCGATGGAACGTATGGCACAACTGGTGATCGTGCCTGTGTTGCAAGTGCAGTTCAATATCACCGAGGATTTTCCGCTCAGTCAGCGCGGCGCGGGCGGCTTTGGCAGCACAGGCAAACATTAGCGGCGCCCTGAAATCTGCAGTACCCATTGCCTGCGGTTTATGGGCACCTCTAAAAATTCGAAATCCTAAGCGAGACAAGGCGCGAGCAAAAAATTGCGACGCAGCATATGCGTGATATGTAAGGAGTAATTTTTTGTGAGCAACGCAGTATCGCGACGGAGTTTGGATTTTTAGAGATGTCCTTATGGCGATTTGCTGTTTGAAAGTTTATGAGTATCCTCCCACCGCCCGACCGATTTAAGCGGGGGCAGATAACGTACCAGTTCGCTTAACGCCAGGCGGTAGACCTCGCGTTTGAATTCAACCACGCTTTCCATTTCAATCCAGTATTCGTTCCAGCGCCAGGCATCAAATTCGGGGTGGCCGGAAGCCCGCAAACAGACATCGCAGTCGCGTCCGGTCAGGCGCAACAAAAACCAAATTTGTTTCTGTCCCTTGTAATTGCCTCGCCACTCACGCTTTACCCGGGTTTGTGGCACCTCGTAGCGCACCCATTCGCGCGTGCGGCCGAGTATCTGGACGTGACAGGACTGCAAGCCGACTTCTTCCTGCAATTCCCGGTACATCGCTTGTTCCGGCGTTTCGCCATGCTGGATGCCGCCCTGCGGGAATTGCCATGAATCCTGCCGTATGCGTTTGCCCCAGAACACCTGATTCTTGGCGTTAGTGATAATGATGCCGACGTTGGGGCGGTAGCCATCCCGGTCAATCATCTTTGCCACCTGTTTGGTTAATTTGACAGGGCAGATTTTTTCACATTTCACGACATAATGAAAGCAGCATATGCCACAATCGGCCGCCTCAATCGGGTCAGCATGCCGGCTATGTTCCCTGTAAAATATGTTCCTTGAATTTAGAATTGGTAAACATCCTGCTATGCGTGTCTCACAGTTTTTCATTTCGACCCTGAAAGAAGCCCCGTCCGAAGCCGAGCTGGTCAGCCATCGCCTGATGCTGCGCGCCGGCTATATCAAGAAGCTGGCAAGCGGCCTGTATAGCTGGATGCCGCTAGGTCTGCGCGTATTGCGCAAGGTCGAGGCAGTGGTGCGTGATGAAATGGACAAAAGTGGCGGCGTCGAGCTGTTGATGCCTGCGGTGCAGCCGGCCGAGCTGTGGCAGGAGACCGGGCGCTGGGACGTATTCGGCCCGCAAATGCTGAAAATAAAGGATAGGCATGACAATCTATTTTGTTTTGGCCCGACCCATGAGGAAGTGATTACCGATATTGCGCGGCGCGAAATAAAAAGCTACCGCCAGTTACCCGTCAATTTTTATCAGATACAAACCAAGTTTCGCGACGAAGTCAGGCCGCGTTTCGGCGTCATGCGTGCGCGTGAATTTGTAATGAAGGACGCCTATTCTTTCCACGCGAATTTTCCCAGTTTGGAGCAGACTTACCGCGTGATGTATGACGCTTACAGCCGCATCTTCACCCGGTTGGGTCTGAAATTTCGCGCCGTGACAGCGGATACCGGCGCGATTGGCGGCAGCGGTTCGCATGAATTTCATGTGCTGGCGAGTGAGGGCGAAGACGCACTGGCGTTCTGCCCTGCTTCGGATTACGCCGCTAACGTGGAGCTGGCTGAGGCAGTTACGCCGAGTGCACCGCACGCCGCACCCAAACGAACAATGAGAAAAGAACCTACTCCAGGAAAAACCAGTTGTGAAGATGTTGCAGACTTTCTGAATGTTCCGCTACAAGAAATTCTCAAAACAATTGTTCTTGCCAGCGAGTATGAAAGTTCAAATTTTATTACGAACCAACAAGAAACAAAAGTCCGCCATTGCATCTTCCTTTTGCGGGGAGATCATCAATTAAATGAGTTGAAAGTGGAAAAAATAATTGGAAAATTTCGGTTTGCTACTGATGATGAAATTGAAAGCATATTTCGATGCAGACCTGGTTACATTGGCCCCATTAACCAAGGCCACTACGTTATTTATGCAGACCGCAGTGTAATAAACATGAGCGATTTTGTTTGCGGTGCCAATGAAAATGGCTACCACTACACTGGTGTTAATATCGGACATGATTTTCAAATTAGCGCCAGTGATTTTCGCGACATCCGAAACGTAGTCGAAGGTGACCCGTCACCGGACGGCAAAGGCACCTTGGAAATATGTCGTGGCATTGAAGTTGGCCATATTTTTCAGTTGCGCACCAAGTATTCCGAAGCGCTCAATGCCACTTTCCTCGATGAAAACGGCAAGGCGCAATTTATGGAAATGGGGTGTTACGGCATAGGCGTGTCGCGTATCGTTGCTGCCGCCATCGAGCAG
>JANPNS010000190.1:0-15347 GCA_031427575.1 Gallionellaceae bacterium | reverse complement strand
CAGTCGCCAAAAAAATTGGTATCCCGGATGCGGCAATCACACAGGCTCGTGCTTGTTTGCAGGGGCTGTACCGTGCCTTTGTGGAGAAGGATGCGATGCTGGCGGAGATTAACCCTCTGGTCCTGACTGCGGATCAGCGCGTGGTTGCGCTGGATGCAAAAATCAATTTCGATAGCAATGCCTTGTACCGGCATCCTGAAATTGTTGCGCGCACTTCGCGGTCCATTTTGTTGACAAAGGTGATGATGGGCGTATCGCGCTGGCGGCAGACCTCAATCAAACGGCGGCGCGAAATATATTCTTGCAGCCCATTCAGCATGCCCTCGTCCCTGCACTCAATATCACAGACCGGGTTATTCTTTGGGCTCTTAAAATCTTCATACGGCACACGCAAGGCTACGCCCTTGGAATCTGAATTGTTGTCCCTCCATAAGACATGAACCCCAGCATGGTGCAATACATCGAGTAGACTTTGGGTAGATTTTGCTTTTTTATCGGCATACCCGTCTCTGCCAAACATAGAGAACATACATGGCACGGAAACTGCTGTGGACGTGCCGCAAGAACGCATATTTGAAAAATTAATAATATCTTCTTTTTTAAGAAGCGGATTTGTTTCTCTCGGGTATCCGTTGAGTGAAAACCTGTCGGCACGGGCTGCTTCCCCGACAACCAATATACTCAACTCCCTGTCAATATCGGCAGGCGGTATTTTTGCATCCATGCCTATAGCTTGTACAACAATTCCATCACTCTGGAAGATGTCGTTGATGTATTTTCCAATCGAGTAAACATAGTACGTTGGATTCGTGTAATACCTTAATGTTTGATGCTCCCTGAAAAGCGAAGTATAGAATTTGCCGAATACAAGAATCAAAGAAACCATAATCAGTAATGAAACGGCAATAATTTTTAACTTTGATGCGAGCTCGGTTTTCAGCGAAGCATTTTTTATAGTCACTTTGTAGATAAATGTCGATGGCAATAGCCCCGATAACAAAAAATACAAGATCAATTTAAAATTAAATAAATCAATAGATTCGTCTATATTCGTCTGCACGATGTTTTGGATCATAGTATGGTCTATTACTACGCTATAGCTATCCATAAAATAGCTCGTAAGTGACGACACTAATAGTGTGCAAATTAAAAGCGGCTTGGTCGTGTATTTGTAGGTGAAAGGGGTCAGCAATAAGGCGATTAAACTTGCCAATACAACTGCCAGCGAGCCTAAAAAAGCGATATTGTTCAGTGAAAGAGGATAGACATCGGTCACATTTTTAAAGAATGAAACATTACCGAATAGCACCAAAAATAATGACGCTAGAACAATTAGTTTAGAGTTTGTCATTTATTGTCTGGGAAAAATATGATGCCTTCACGTGTTTAATAAGCACAATTATTAAGTACTTTTGGCTCACGCTATAAAGCGCCATCAAATAAGGTGAAGCTAGCCGATAAGCCGGGTTCTGTCGTGGACAGTCATTCCTCTAGGCGTTTCGTTACCTGACGCTCGAGCAACCTACCCGCAGGCGACGCGAGCAACGTCATAGCCTGCTTATTTGGTCTTGCTCCGAATGGAGTTTACCGTGCCGTCCGTGTTACCACGTCCGCGGTGGGCTCTTACCCCACCATTTCAACCTTACCTGATCCGCTTGCGCGGCCATCGGCGGTATCATTTTAGCTCCGGCATAACCTTAGGGTCATGCCATCAACGCCAAAAAGGGGGCTGAACGGTTGGCAGGCATGACCCGAAGGTTACCCTGCGCTGAAACTCCGCTCCGCTCCGTTTTCTGTGGCACTGTTCATCACCTCACGGTGTCCGGTCGTTAACCGGCATCCTGCTCTATGGAGCCCGGACTTTCCTCCCCGCCCTTACGGACGCGGCGACTGTCTAGCCAGCTTCGCGGGGGAGTTTAACACGGGATGGGATTGCGACTTGAAATGCCCGCTCGGGAATGATACATAGCGACAGAAATCGTAGCGAGCGGCTTTGGGGTGGGGGAGGCCGGAGCACAGCGCCCGGAGCATACATGTCAGTATGTGAGGAGCGCGAGCACCGCCCGACCCCGCCCCAGAGTCGCGCAGTAGATTTATGTCGCTATGTATAAAAACGCTTACTTCCCCGGTGTGCCATTCAACGCCTTTTCTATTTCAGCGGCAGGGATGAACCCAGGAACGATTACACCGTCAGCAAATATCAGCGTCGGCGTGCCAGTCACATTGAGTGTTTTGCCGAATTCCATTACCTTCGCTGTGGGGGTGTCACAAGAGGCTTTCTTGGGAGCGATACCATCCAGCATCCAGTCGTCCCACGCCTTGACCGGATTGTTTGAGCAAAGCACATTCTGCACGATTTCGTCCGAGCCCGGCAAAGCCGGATGAAGGAAGCTGTATAAAGTGATATCGCTGACCTTGCTCAACTCCTGCTCCAGCCGTTTGCAGAAACCGCAATTCGGATCGGTGAATTGAGCCATCTTGCGCTGGCCGCTGCCCGTTACCTTTTTTATAGCAAGCTCGAACGGCAGCTTGTCAAAATCTATGGCGAACAATTTGCGCGAGCGTTCCTCGGAAAGGTTGCGATTGGTCTTCAAATCAATGATGTTGCCAACGATGAGATATTGCGTTTTTTCATCGGTGTAGAATAATTGGCCTTGCATCACCACTTCGTATAAACCAAGAATATTAGCCTTGTGGACCTGTTCGATATTTTCGAATTGCGGGTATTTCTTTTGCAGCGCGGCTTTTACCTTGGCCGCATCGGCATGGGCGAAGGTGAAGGAGAATGTCGCAAGCAGTACCACTAGCAATTTAATCATGATGAATTCCTAATCTGGTTAATTCAGGGCGTGGCGCGCCAGGAATTTTTTTACTGGCGTGAAACGATTGGTCGCAGCTAACCCGAAGTTGCGCACGGTGCGCAGCAGCGGGTTGGAATTGGTAAACAGCTTCTTCAATATATCGGTTGTGATCTGCATGGAAAAAACATCCTCTTGGCGCGCGCGCTCGTAACGACGCAACAACCGTATATTACCGCAATCCTGCTGTGCTCCACGCTGCTGTAATATTTGCGCCAGTTGGTGTGCATCGCGGAAGCCGAGATTAACGCCCTGCCCGGCAAGTGGATGAACGTTATGCGCAGCATCACCCACCAACGCCAGCCGTGGCTTGGTAATCTGCGATAGCTTCAGCAAGCGCAAGGGGAAAGAGGCGGGTGGAGTAATCATTTGTAGTGCGCCTAAAGTGTGCATGGATGAGGCAGCCACTTGGTCACAAAGTTCCTGGTGCGGGAGCTTTAGCAGGGTCGCTGATTTATCCGGGCTTACCGACCACACCATGGATACGTGCTGTTGCGGCAATGGCAGCAAAGCGAGGATATCGTCCGGATGGAACCACTGGAACGCCGTGCTCCGGTGCGGCTTTTCAACGGTGAAGTTGGCCACTACGCCATGTTGCTGGTAAAAGGTGGGAAATTCAATGATACCGGCCTGCTGCCGCACCCAGGAATCGCTGCCGTCAGCGCCGACCACCAGTTTAGCGTTGAGTGTGCGTCCATCCTCCAGTTGTATTCGGGCAGCGTCATCGTGGAATTCTATGCTGGCACAGCGCGCTGGATGAAACAGGGTAAGGTTGTCCTGCTGCTGCAGTACTTGCCACAATGCCTGCTGCAGTAAACGATTTTCCAGAATAAAGGCCAGCTCCGGCGCACCCAGTTGATAAGCACCAAAATCAAGCTGCGCATCCCCGTCACCGAACACGCGCATGGCTTCGACCTGTTGCACGCGGCTCATGTCCAGCCCCTGCCAGGCACCACATTCGGTGAGGAATGCCGCGCTACCGGGGCTAATGGCGTAGATGCGATTATCCCAGCCATGCTGGCTGACGGATATGGGCTGGCTTTCCACCAACGCCACGGACAACCCGCTGAGCCTAAGTGCGGCAGCCAGGCTGGCGCCAACCAGACCCCCGCCTATGATCAGAACGTCAAATATCATGGTAACTTAAAGGGCACCTCTAAAAATCCAAACTCCGTCGCGATACTGCGTTGCTCACAAAAAATTACTCCTTACATATCATACATATGCGGCGTCGCAATTTTTTGCTCGCGCCTTGTCTCGCTTAGGATTTTGAATTTTTAGAGACACCCTAAAGACACTTCTACATTGTGATGTAATTTGATGATAGCACGCGGCGGTTGATTAATTTATAATCACTCCCACTTTGGAAATCATCATTCGCATCGGCCCATATCAGCTCAAAAATAATCTCATTGTTGCTCCGATGGCCGGCGTGACTGATCGCCCTTTCCGCATGTTATGCAAAAGCATGGGCGCAGGCATGGCGGTGAGCGAGATGGTGTCGTCCAATTCGCTGCTGTATGGCTCGGAGAAGACCAAGCGGCGCGCTAATCACGAAGGTGAAGTAGACCCCATCTCGGTGCAGATCGTCGGCGCGGATCCTAAAATGCTGGCGCAGGCCGCGCAGTATAATGTGGATGAGGGCGCGCAAATCATCGACATCAACATGGGTTGCCCGGCCAAAAAGATTTGCAACGTGATGGCTGGTTCCGCGCTGTTGCAGAACGAGCCGCTCGTAGCAACGCTGCTGGAGGCTGTGGTCAGCGCGGTGTCTGTGCCGGTGACACTTAAAATTCGTACCGGTTGGGACAAAAGCAACCGCAATGCCGTGAGCATTGCGCAGATCGCCGAAGCCAGCGGCATTCAGGCACTGGCCATTCATGGCCGCACACGCGCCTGCGCCTACACCGGCGATGCGGAATACGACACCATCGCTGCGGTAAAAGCCAGCGTGAAAATTCCGGTCATCGCCAATGGCGACATCACCACGCCGGAAAAAGTCCGCGATGTTTTGCAACACACTGGCGCCGATGCCGTAATGATAGGTCGCGCAGCCCAAGGTCGTCCGTGGATATTCCGCGAGATATCCCACTACCTCAGCACTGGCCAGCACCGTGCCGCACCATCGGTTGACGAAATTCAGCGCGTGTTGCTCCAGCATGTGCATGACCTGTACGCATTTTATGGCGAACACACTGGCCTGCGCGTGGCGCGCAAGCATATCTCCTGGTACACCAAAGGGCTGGCCGGATCGGCACACTTTCGCTACCAGATGAACCAACTGGAAAGTTGTGACGCGCAATTGGCGGCAGTGAATGAATTTTTTGATGAGCAATTACAGCGCGGCGAGCGTTTGCACTATATTGAGGAGTTGGCGGCATGAAGAGCAAGCAGGATTGTATGTTGGGTGATAATGATGTCGCGCGTTATGTGCGTGAAGCGGTGGAAGGCTATTTCAAAGACCTGGATGGCGAAGAGCCTTCATGCGCGGTGTATGACATGGTAATGAATTGTGTAGAAAAGCCCCTGATCGAAACCGTGCTGCATCATGCTGACGGTAACCAGACACGCGCAGCAGAGTTGCTGGGATTGAACCGCAATACCTTGCGCAAGAAAATTCAACAGCACCGCATCAAGTAGAGGCACGGCGGTGTCAATTCCGCCCAGCCGCAGGCTGGATACGGATTGCCTACCTTTGGTGCGCCGTGCCCCTACAATTTTACTGGGATATACATGGCAGCAATCAAGCAAGCACTCATCAGCGTTTCAGATAAATCCGGTATGCTCGAATTCGCCCAAGGCCTGCACCAACTCGGCATCAAAATTCTTTCTACCGGCGGTACTGCAAAATTGCTTGCTGATAATGGCGTGCCTGTTACCGAAGTGGCGGACTACACCGGCTTCCCGGAAATGCTCGATGGCCGTGTAAAGACGCTGCAACCCAAAGTACACGCCGGTATATTGGCGCGGCGCGATTTGCCGGAGCATGTTGCCACGCTGAACAAACACAATATCCCGACGATAGATTTGGTGGTTGTCAATTTGTATCCGTTCAGTGCCACTGTGGCCAAACCCGATTGCACCCTGGAAGATGCGATTGAGAATATTGATATCGGCGGGCCAACGATGGTACGCGCCGCCGCGAAAAATCATCAGCATGTCACCATCGTCACCGACCCGGCTGATTACGCCAGCGTGCTGGCCGAGATGCGCGCAAATGAAGGTGCGGTGGGCGATCGCAAGCGCTTTGAGTTAGCCAGGAAAGCATTTTCCCACACTGCCGCCTATGACAGCGCCATCAGCAATTACCTGACTGCGATTAATGCCGATGGCACGCGCAGCGCTTATCCGGCACAAATCAATTTCAATTTTTCCAAGGTACAGGACATGCGCTACGGTGAAAATCCGCACCAGAGCGCGGCGTTCTATCGTGATTTGAATGCAGTCAAGGGCGGCCCTTCGACTTCGCTCAGGACAGGCATTGCCGACTACACCCAATTGCAAGGCAAGGAACTGTCCTACAACAACATAGGCGACGCCGATGCTGCGTGGGAATGCGTGAAAACTTTTGAGCAACCCGCTTGCGTCATCGTCAAGCATGCCAACCCTTGCGGCGTCGCGATTGCCGAAACACCACTCAAAGCGTACCAGTTGGCTTACGCGACCGACACCACCTCTGCCTTCGGCGGCATCATTGCCTTTAACCGCGAGCTGGACGCGGATACCGCTACGCTCATTACTGCAAACCAGTTCGTGGAAGTCATCATCGTCCCATCCGCAAGCGAGGCGGCGCTTAAAGTCACCGCTGCGAAACAAAATGTGCGCGTACTCACTGTGCCGCTTTCCAGCGCGCACAACCAGTATGATTTCAAACGGGTCAATGGCGGCTTGCTGGTGCAATCACCGGATGCGCTGAATGTGCAGGCGGCACAGTTGCGCGTGGTGACCAAAGCACAGCCCAGCACGCAACAAATGCAAGACTTGTTGTTTGCCTGGCGCGTGGCGAAATATGTAAAATCCAATGCCATTGTATTCTGCAAAAACGGCCAGACGCTGGGCGTAGGTGCAGGGCAAATGAGCCGTGTGGATAGCACACGCATTGCCGTCATCAAGGCCAAAAATGCGGGATTAAGTTTAGCGGGATCGGTGGTCGCATCGGATGCCTTCTTCCCCTTCCGCGATGGCGTTGATCTGCTGGCCGAAGCAGGCGCGAAAGCAGTAATCCAGCCCGGCGGCAGCATGCGCGATGAAGAAGTGATTGCGGCAGCGAACGAGCATGGGATTGCGATGGTGTTTACCGGCATTCGCCATTTCAGGCATTGAACAATACGCCGTGAAATGTGAAACGTGAAAAGTGAAACGTAAAACCGCGCCACAGGCACAAGATGAACATCACCTTTCACCTTTCACCTTTCACGGATTTAACTTATGAAAATTTTGGTTATCGGTTCCGGCGGTCGTGAGCACGCGCTGGCGTGGCGCCTAGCGCAGGGTGTACGTGTGCAAAAAGTTTTTGTTGCACCGGGCAATGCCGGTACTGCGCTGGAAGATGGCGTGGAAAATGTTGCCATCTCCGGCATTCCTGAGTTGCTCGCTTTTGCCCAAAAAGAAGCTATTCACTTTACCGTAGTCGGCCCGGAAGCGCCGCTGGCGGCGGGGGTGGTGGATGTATTTCGTGCTGCCGGACAAAAAATATTTGGCCCTACTCAAGCGGCGGCGCAGTTGGAAAGCTCCAAGGATTTCGCCAAGGCATTCATGTTGCGCCATCACATTCCCACTGCGACCTATCAAACTTTCAGTGAGGTGGGGGCGGCGCGCGAATATGTGAAAAAACATGGCGCGCCGATCGTGATTAAAGCGGACGGATTGGCGGCTGGCAAGGGTGTAGTGGTGGCGATGACACTGGCGGAAGCACATGGCGCGATCAACATGATGCTTGCTGATAACAAGCTCGGTGATGCTGGCGCGAGGGTCGTTATCGAAGAATTTTTGCAAGGCGAAGAAGCCAGTTTCATCGTCATGGTAGATGGTAAAAATGTTTTGCCCTTGGCCACCAGCCAGGATTACAAACGATTACTGGATGGCGATCTTGGCCCCAATACCGGCGGCATGGGTGCTTGCTCGCCCGCACCGGTAGTCACGCCTGAGCTGCATGCGCGCGTGTTGCGCGAAGTGATACAACCGGTCGTGCACGGCATGGAAAAAGAAGGCCACACTTACACCGGATTTTTATATGCCGGGCTGATGATAGACGCGCAAGGCAAGTACAAAGTGCTGGAATTCAACTGCCGCATGGGCGACCCGGAAACGCAGCCCATCATGCTGCGCCTGAAAAGTGATCTTTCAGTTTTGATGGAACATGCCGTGGATGGCACACTGGATAAAGTAGAAGCGGAATGGGATAGACGCGCCGCCGTCGGCGTCGTGCTCGCTGCGGCCAATTACCCAGACACACCGCGCAAGGGCGATGTCATCACGGGTTTGCAGAAGAAATTGGAAGACGCGCATGTATTCCACGCCGGCACGATGGTGCAAGACGGGCAGATGGTCACCAACGGCGGGCGCGTACTATGCGCCACCGCGCTGGGCACGATGGTGAAAATGGCGCAGAAACGCGCTTATGAAATTGCCGAGACCATCCATTTTGATGGCTGCCAGATGCGGCATGATATTGGGTATCACGCCATATCTTCTTCTGCCAGAAAATAATTGTACCAGTCCGCCCCATCGTTCCGCCACATTGCCGCATACTTGAGATGCGGCGGATTGATCGCCTACCCCACTGAATATTGTTATGGCCTGGGTTGCGATCCGCGCAATCGCCGTGCCGTACAGAAATTGCTGAAACTCAAGAGACGGCCACAGCACAAAGGGCTGATCTTGATCGCCGGAAAATTCCAGAAACTTAGTTCTTATTTGCAACCACTCACAGCAAACGAACAGGATATTCTGCGCCGCGATGGTGCGCAGGCAATTACTTATTTGATGCCGGCCAAACCCAATGTGCCGCGCTGGTTGCGCGGCGCACATGACACCTTGGCGGTGCGCCTCACCGCCCATCGCCAGGCAGCAACATTATGCAATGCACTCAACATGACCTTGGTATCCACCAGCGCCAATCGCGGCGGGCAGCGCCCGGCACGCACGGACAAAGAATGTCTGCGGCTGTTTGGAAAGCAAGTGTGGGTATTGCCAGGCTAGGCGGGCAAGCGCAAAAAATCATCCACAATACGAACATGGTTAAGTGGTAAAATCGTCCGCAATTAAATATGAAACCAACCGGAGAAAGCCATGGATAGCGCCGCAGTCAAAAAGTATTTGTTAGATTTGCAGGACAAAATAGTTACTGGACTGGAGCAGGTGGATGGTAACAAATTCTACCGGGATAGCTGGGAACGCCCGGAAGGCGGGGGCGGACGCAGTTGCATCCTCGAGCAAGGCAATGTATTGGAGCGTGGCGGAGTGGCCTTTTCCCATGTGATGGGTGACAAGATGCCACCCTCGGCCACCGCACACCGTCCGGAACTGGCTGGTAGCAAATGGGAAGCGATGGGCGTGTCCCTGGTGATGCACCCGCGCAACCCTTACGCACCGACCTCGCATGCCAACGTGCGTATGTTCATGGCACACAAGCCGAACGGCGAGAAGGCGTTCTGGTTCGGTGGCGGCATGGACCTCACGCCCTATTACGGATTCGAGGAAGACGCCGTGCATTTCCATCAGGTCTGCAAGGACGCTCTGACACCGTTTGGTGCAGACATACATCCCAAGTATAAAAAATGGTGCGACGAATATTTCTTCCTCAAGCATCGCAACGAACCGCGCGGCGTGGGCGGCATCTTCTTTGACGATCTTTCCGAACCGGATTTCTCCACCGCCTTCGCCATCCAGCAGAGCGTGGGCAACCATTACCTGTCGGCTTACATCCCCCTTCTCAAACGCCGCAAGGACACGCCCTATGGCGAACGCGAGCGTGATTTCCAGCTCTATCGGCGCGGTCGCTATGTCGAATTTAACCTGGTGATAGACCGCGGTACTATCTTCGGCCTGCAAAGCAATGGCCGCACCGAGTCTATCCTGCTATCCATGCCGCCGGTGGTAACATGGCGCTATGACTGGCACCCGGAAAAAGGCACGCCTGAAGCGAAGCTGTATGAAGAATTTTTGGTGCCCAAGGATTGGGTGTAGCAATAACTTAACCCGCTGTGAAGCGGGTTTTTTGCTGAAGGAACGACGATGGGAAGATTAATGAGACTCGGCAAGGGGGGTTTCATGGCCATGCTGTGCGCCTCATCAATCCAGGGCTGCGCGCAAATGAGCACCTACGCCCAGCATGATGATTGCCGGTCCTGTCACGTCTCTAATTTAGCGCCTGACGCCAAGGATTTCAGCTCAATATATGCCGACACTTCGTCCCATCATCCGGTTGACATTAAGTATGGTGCCAGCGTAAACGCCTATTCGGATTTCAATCAGCCTGACAGGCAGCGTGGCAATATCTCGTTCTTTGACAGTAACGGCAATGGTCAACCCGATAGCGATGAAGTTCAATTGTTTGACAAGAACGGTGTAGCGACGATAGCGTGCGCTTCATGCCATAGACCGCATGGCAATGTTCCCAGCCCGGTCGGGGTGCCCATTAATTCTTACCTGCGCGTCGATAACGTCAGCAGTGCACTATGCATAATCTGCCATAACAAATAATTGCATGGGCTCATACTGGCAACTCCTACTGAATTCGCCCAAGCTTAAGCGCCTAACACGCAACGCCCGCTGGCGCGATTCTCTGATACTTATCCCGTTATGCCTGGCGCTTGCTCCATCGGCTTATGCCAGCAGCGATGCATTCTTGCTGTGCGCACACCAATATCATGACAACGATACCGAGCGCTTGAAGTGTTATGACCAGGTCAAAATACAGACACCGGACTCATTTCAGGAAGACAATCCTGTGGTCAATCCGACCAATGCTTTGCCTGTCATAGTGGCTGCGCCGATTCTGGTGCGTTCGTACCTGACCCGGGCGTGGAATCTTGATGACAAGAACAGTCCCGACGAATCCAGGTTGGGCCGCCTGCAGCCGTACCGGCAAAATTATCTGTCGCTGACCAAGACCAACAATATCAATAATCAACCGAGCACACCCAGCCATGTCGCATCCGCTTCAAATGACTATAGCGCGCAGGAAATGAAGTTTCAATTGAGTTTCAAAGCCGACATTGGCAGTCAGCGCAATATAAATTTACTTGGCTTTAAAACCTTCCGCATGTGGGGAGCATACACTCAACAATCCAGCTGGCAGATATTCAATTCACAAAATTCCTCACCATTCCGCATAACCAACTACGAGCCGGAGCTGATTGCCACTGTTGGCACTAACTATGCCTCAGCATTAAAGCTGCTCAATCTGGGTTTGGTGCACCAATCAAACGGCCAGGGCAAGCTCGAATCACGCAATTGGAATCGGGTCTATGTTCAAGGCGGGTGGGAGTGGAACGACACCACGTCTATATTGGCTCGCAGATGGTGGCGCATACCGGAAAATTCCCTCAGCGACGATAATACCGACATAGTCGATTATTACGGCAAGGCCGACCTGGTCGTGCGTTGGGAACCGGGGAACAAATCTCAATCTATCGCAATGCTGATACGCAACAACCTCAGAAAAACGGCTAACCGGGGCTTTATACAAATCGACTGGGCGCTACCGGTGAACGCCGGCGCTTCCTCGCGGCTGCACCTGCAATTTACCTCTGGTTATGGTGAGAATTTGATCGACTACAACCATAAGCAAACAACGCTGGGGCTGGGATTTTCGTTCCGGGAATGGTAATCCAGTTAGAGCACCCGATCGCGCCCTGCATTTATTGAACCCTCACTCCATCGTCAACACGATCTTGCCTATCATCCCGCCTTGTTCAATCAGACGGTGCGCCTGCGCCGCTTCTTCCAGCTGCAGCACCTTGCTCACCAGCACGCCGAGCTTGCCCGCTTCCACGAGCCGCGCGCCCTGCTCCAGTATTTTGCGTTGGCGCACGCGTTCGTCGTGCAGCTTCAGTATTTGTGGGGTGAGCATCAGTTCATAGCACAGCGACAAATTGCGAAACCGCGCCAGTTGGGTGTCAGCAAGTTGTAGCGGGGTAGATAGCAGGCTGATCACTTTCCCGCTAACGCGCGTGGCATGGAGGGAGCGCAAAAAGGTATCGCCGCCTACAGTGTCGAACACCACATCCACCCCCTTACCGTCCGTCCAGCTCAACACTTCTTGCACAAAATCCTGCTCGCGGTAGTTAATGATTTTTTCCGCGCCCAGCCCTTGCACCAACCCGGCCTTTTTGTCATTGCTTACTGTCGCCGCAATACGTGCGCCAAGATGGTGAGCGAGTTGCACCGCGACATGTCCCACGCCACCGGCGGCAGCATGGATGAGTATGCTTTGTCCGGCTTGCAGATCGACGCGCTCGATCAATGCTTCCCACACCGTAATCAGCACCAGCGGCAATGCGGCACTGTCTGCTAAGCTGAGATTGCCCGGCTTGGCTGCACAGTAGTCCTCATGCAGTGTGGTGTATTGCGCATAACAGCCCGGCTCATCGCCTATGCCGCCATTACAAAAATATACGCCATCGCCAACTTTGAAACGCGTTACTGCGCTGCCGATTTCTTCCACCACCCCTGCGCCGTCACAACCGAGTATGGCGGGCAGCTTGTCCGGGTAATAAGCCGGTTTGGTGCGCAGCTTGGTATCGAGCGGATTGATACCGGCGGCAGCGAGCTTCGCCCGCACATGATGCGGTGTAGGCAATGCTGGCTTGGGAATTTCGCGCAGTTGCAGCACGTCCGGGCCGCCTGCGGCGGTCATAAGCATGGCTTTCATCAATTAATTCTCCGATGTCGTCATTCCCGCGAAGGAGGGTATACAGCGATTCTATTCAAAATTTCTTTAAAATTTTGTCTCCGCCTAGCGGAGAATTTTACATTGGCTGGATTCCGGCCTGCGCCGGAATGACGGTTTGTGGTATGTTAAACTTGCCACATTAAATTAGCGAGACTATGGCCATGTCTGGAAACACGCTCGGCACTTTATTCACAGTGACCTCCTTCGGCGAATCGCACGGCCCGGCTATTGGCTGCGTGGTTGATGGGTGTCCGCCTGGAATGGAAATTTCAGCCGAGTATATTCAGCACGAACTGGATAGACGCAAACCCGGCACCTCGCGCCATGTCACCCAGCGGCACGAGTCAGATTCGGTGGAAATATTATCCGGCGTATTCGAAGGCAAGACCACCGGCACACCCATCGCGTTACTGATCCGCAACGAAGATCAGCGCAGCAAGGATTACGGCAACATTGCCGACAGCTTTCGGCCGGGGCATGCTGATTACACATATTGGCAAAAATATGGCATCCGCGATTATCGCGGCGGCGGACGGGCGTCTGCGCGCGAGACGGCGGTGCGTGTGGCAGCCGGGGCCATCGCCCGGAAATGGCTGCACGAACATTACAACGTGGTGATACACGGCTATATGGCGCAACTGGGAGAAGTCGCCGTGCCGTTCAAGAGCTGGGATGGGGTCAACAGCAATCCTTTCTTCGTTGCCGATGACAGCTATGTTGCACAGCTGGAAAAATACATGGATGCCTTGCGCAAGTCCGGCGATTCCATAGGCGCAAAATTAACCGTCGTAGCGGAGAACGTGCCGGTGGGCTGGGGTGAGCCGGTATATGACCGCCTCGATGCCGAACTTGCCTATGCGCTGATGAGCATCAACGCGGTCAAAGGTGTGGAGATTGGCGCAGGTTTTGCCTCGGTCACGCAACACGGCACTGAACACAGCGACGAAATGACCCCGCAGGGTTTTTTATCCAACAACGCGGGAGGAATACTGGGCGGCATTTCCACCGGGCAGGACATCGTCGCACACGTTGCCATCAAGCCCACCTCCAGCATCCGCCTGCCGCGTCGCTCGATCAACAAACAAGGGGAAGCGGTCATGGTGGAAACGTTTGGCCGCCACGATCCCTGCGTCGGCATCCGCGCCACGCCGATAGCCGAAGCGATGCTGGCGCTGGTGCTTATCGATCACGCGCTGCGCCATCGTGCGCAGAATGCGGACGTGGTTTGTGGGACGCCCAAAATTCCTGGCAAGTTGGAGTAAGAAAATTTAGGTTCATCCGACTTTCCCGTGGGTAACCTGAGCCGGATACAGATCAAGTCCGCCACAGTGGAAATAGATGGCGATCTTGAAATGGTCACGGTTCCTGAATCCACAGGCACGTTTTTGTACAGTTGCAATCTTTGAGTTCAACCCTTCAGCTACAGCATTGGTGATGCGATGTTTGAAATAGGTCAGCACATTCGGCAAATGCCGCGCAATCAATTTTGCCGCATCGATCATGGGCTGCAAGCGGCTGTGTGTCGCCCAGTAATACCAGCGCTTCCAGTACTTCAGCGCCCATGCCGCAGACGTGTAGCTCCACAATTCCCGCAGCACCTCCTTGAGCGCCCACGCACGTCCGGTCGCAAGCTCGCTGCTTTGCAGTTCCTTGAAGCGCGTCTTGGCCTGGTCGGTCATATTGGACGGATTGGTCAGCCACAGGTACTTGCTCTTCACCAACGTAGTGTCTCCTTTATCCATCAGCACCTTGTGTTCCTGCTTTCTCACCTTGTCCACCGCCTCGATGATATGGCGCATGATGTGGAAGCGGTCAAACACCATCTTGTCAGCTGCATCCGGCACGCCGTCTCGGCATGCGTTGATGAAGGCCGGCCACATATCAAGACTGATCGCTTCGATCTGTGCACAGCGTTCCGTACCAAAGGCTTGGAAGTAGGCAGCCAAGCTGGTTTCTTTGCGCCCCTCGCCAACGTATTCCACCGTCGACTTATCCAGGTCGCAAACCAGGGTCATGTATTGATGTCCTTTAGCGATGGCCTTTTCGTCCACGCCAATCTGTTTGGGCAGGACATTTCCCTTGGCAGCGCGTCCTCGCTCCACCGCGCGTTCCATCAGGTGCCACGCCTGATCCCAGCTGATGCGCAACAGCCCTGCGGCACGTTCGATGTTGGCCGCCAGCAGGACATTCACCGCCAGTGCCTCGAACAGGTGGGTAAACCGGCTCCCCTCATCCGCCCATGGCAGGCGTGCTTGCCGAACGCCATGCTCAGGGCACGACACGCGCGGCGGACTGGCATGCAGGTAGGTCATGAACTGGCAACTGTCCAGGTGCCGCCAAACTCGCGCGGCAGAATGGTCATAAACCGCATGCTCCTGCCCGCACTCAGGGCAGGCAAATCGCACGCCCTTGGCATGTCCAACATACACATCAACTTGGCCTCGCGTGATGTCCAGATCAACACGCTCTACCGTCCACGGTTCGTTTATGCCCAGCAGGTGCCGGTACAGTTCTTTGCTTTCCATCGCTCGTCTCCCAACAAAGTTAGAGACGATAGATTATCTTTTACCCACGCAATTGTCCGATGAACC
>JANPNS010000189.1:0-2217 GCA_031427575.1 Gallionellaceae bacterium | reverse complement strand
GCGCTTCGAGCAGTGCGGCAAAGCTCGCGTCATAACAAGTCAGCACGGCAATTTTTTCGCCCGTGTTGCGCAGGGTTTGCAGATTAGTTAACGTTGTTCTCATCACGCTCCCATACTGAAAAATTCCCTAGCCCCGCGCATGCCTTCAATGCGTTGCAGCAACAGCGCGAAATCCTCGTCATTATCCACAAAATTCAGATTCTCACTATTCACGATGAGCACCGGCGCTGCGTCGTAATGATAAAAGAAATCGCTGTAAGCCTGGGCCAGGCGCAGCAAGTAAGAATCAGAAATCTGCCTCTCATATGCGATGGCGCGACGGCGCACACGTTCAATCAGGGTTTCCGGTGAGGCTTGCAGGTAGATCACCAGATCGGGCGGGGGCGCTTGCGGTGCCATGCTGTGATAAATATTCTGATACAGGGCGAATTCATCGTCAGTGAGATTCAGGCGGGCGAACAGCGCATCTTTATCGAACAAATAATCCGCCACAGAGCTGGTGCGAAACAAGTCCATCTGCACCAGATCCCGCACCTCGTTGATACGCTGAAACAGGAAGAACAATTGGGTGGGCAAGGCATGGCGCGCCGGATCCTGGTAAAAGTGCGTCAGGAAAGGATTTTCTTCCGGTTTTTCCAGCAGTGCCGTGGCTCCGCAATGCGCGGCCAGACGATGGGTCAGGCTGGTCTTGCCTACCCCGATCGGGCCTTCGACCACTACATAACGGTATTTATCAAGCAGCATCGGAAATTTTCTCCAACTGTTGGTCTGAGCGTAACTGCAAGGCCTCCGCTGCCATACCCACTCCGGGAATCACGCAATCCGCAGCGATTTCCAGCAAGGGGCGCAGTACAAATGCACGCCTGTGCATCTGCGGATGCGGAATGGTCAGGCCATGCTCATGGTGCTGCAAATCATCATACAGCAACACATCCAGATCAATGATACGCGGTGCGTTGAGAAATTCCCGCGTGCGTCCGCGCTCATGTTCCAGTTCAAGCAGCGCGTCGAGCAGAGCGCGCGGTGACAAGGCAGTTTCCAATTGCGCAACGGCATTGATGAAATCCGGCTGTTGCAGAAATCCTATCGGCGCGCTTCGATATAGCGAAGATCGCGCCAGCACTCTGGTTTGCGGCAGACCATCGAGAGCCTGCATGGCGCGCAATACCTGATTACAGGGGTCGGACAGGTTACTGCCCAGACCGATGAATGCGATATGCGCCATCACTCACCGGGCGTCTCGGGTAGAATTTCATTTTCCGGCGGTGTTACCTCACCCTGTTTGGCTGCGCCGGGTTTCTTGCGGCGGCGGCGCTTCTTGGGCTCATCATCCTGCAACAGCATTTCGGCACGGCGCTCGTCCGTGGCGTCCTGAAACTCGTCCCACCACAAACCCAGTTGCGCCTCCACCTCGCCGCTTTCGCAGCGTAGCAGCAGAAAATCATAAGCGCCTCGGAAGCGCGGCTGCGACAGCAGCCGAAATGGCCGCTGCCCGCCGCGCTGCTCAAAGCGCGGCTGCAACAACCACAATTCCTTCATGATCGCATCGTAACGGCGCGGAATGGCGAGCTGGGCATGTTGCCGCTCCAGCACCTCATCCATGGCCGCATGCAATGCAGCGACCGGACTTTCTCCCGCCGCTTGATGCACCTTCCAGGCGGACAACACCTCGTGCCACAACAGCGCAGCAAACAGAAAAGCGGGCGAAACTGATTTCTCCTCGCTGATGCGCTGATCGGTATTGTGCAAGGCCAGCATGATGAAGCGCTCGCCCATCGGCTGTTCCAGTATCACGTCCAGCATCGGCAACAGGCCGTGATGTAAATCCATTTCGCGCAACTTCTTGACGCACTCCAGTGAATGTCCGGACAGCAACAGCTTGAGCATTTCATCCAGCAGACGCGCCTGCGGCACGTTACCCAGCAATTCTTTCATGCTGGCAATCGGTGCGCCGGTCGCCTCATCCAGTTTCATGCCCAGCTTGGCCGACAGACGCACCGCACGCAACATGCGCACCGGGTCTTCTCTATAACGGGTAGCAGGGTCACCTATCATGCGCAGGGTGTTGGCACGCACGTCGGCATAGCCATGGTGGAAGTCGAAAATTTCCTGGGTGCTAGGGTCGAAGAACAGCGCATTCGCAGTAAAGTCGCGCCGTGCCGCATCCTGCTCCTGGTCGCCGAATTCATTGTCGCGCAACAAGCGGCCATGATCGTC
>JANPNS010000188.1:0-1927 GCA_031427575.1 Gallionellaceae bacterium | reverse complement strand
GCCGACTTTCATGCGCGTAGAACCCAAATGCAAACACTTCGGCGTGTGCGGCGGTTGCTCCATGCAGCATATGGATGAGCGCGCGCAGGTCGCAGCCAAGCAACGCATACTGGAAGACAATCTGTGGCACATCGGCAAAGTTCATGCGGAGACCATTCTGCCGCCGATTTACGGACAGCCGTGGGGTTACCGTCAGCGTGCGCGGCTGTCGGTGCGCCATGTGCAGAAGAAAGGCAAAACATTAGTGGGCTTTCGGGAAAAGCAGGGCGGCTATGTCACCGACATGCAGTCTTGCGAAGTGTTGACGCCGAAGATCGCCAAGCTATTGCCACTGCTGGGCCAGTTAAATGAAAAATTTACAACTCGCGATGCGCTGCCGCAGATCGAAGTAGCAGTAGGTGAGCATGTAGATGTGCTGGTGTTGCGCATCCTGCAAGCGCTTTCTCCAGCCGACGAAGTGGCGATCAAGGAGTTTGCCGATACACACAAGGTACAGTTCTGGCTGCAAACCAAGGGGCCGGAAACCGTAGTGCCTTTTTACCCGCTGGATGCGTCGCCGCTGACTTACAGTCTGCCGGAGTTCGGCATTACCATACCGTTTGCACCGACTGAGTTCACCCAGGTCAATTCTGATATGAATCGAGTCATGGTGAGCCGCGCCATGCGCTTGCTAGATCCGCAGCCGGGCGAGCGCATCGCGGATTTATTTTGCGGGCTGGGCAATTTCACGCTGCCTATTGCGCGTAGTGGCGCTCAGGTGGTGGGTATCGAGGGTAGTGCGGCACTGGTGGCGCGCGCGAGACAAAACGCCATTTATAACGGCCTCGATAAAGACTCCCTCTCCATCGGGGGGAGGGGTGGGGAGGGGGTAGCAGAATACATGGCGATGAATCTGTTTGAGATGGACGAAGCAACATTGGCCCAACTCGGTCATTTCGACAGGATGCTGATTGATCCGCCGCGCGATGGTGCGTTCGAACTGGTCAAGGCGCTGGGCGCGGATGCGCCGCAGCGCATTGTGTATGTTTCGTGCAATCCATCCACCTTGGCGCGTGATGCCGAGGTGCTGGTGCATCACAAGGGATATGTGCTCAAGGCTGCGGGTGTGATGAACATGTTTCCGCATACTTCGCATGTCGAATCTATAGCGCTGTTTGTGCGCCCGTAATGGAAACGATAGCTGCGTTGGCTACGTCTTCATCTCCTAGCCGTACTAAATGTACTATCGTCACCCGCAAGGGGTGGGCCGTGGTTGTACCAAAGGCAGGCAATCCACTACGCAGCAAGCTGCGTGTGGAATTGACACTAAAGCCGATAAATCGGCAACAACCACGCACCGTCGCCTCATTCTGGTGCCCGGCCAAAAGTTTTTCGGACTCGCCGCCTTGTTCTCGTTTCCATTGCAAATTGGAATAGCATGCAACTTCATATCCCGGTGGAATTACGCCAAGCCGCCCTTCACTGGCTGGCCGAACCGAATCACATTGCTAAATCCGCCGGGGTCATCGCTTTAGCACAGGCCAATAAGGAAGGTGCGGTCGGACTGGAGGCAGAAGCTGCCCTAACGGCGTTGCGCCCAATTCCGGGCCGCCCGCAGCTTCCCGAACTGGTGTCTCACCAATTTGTGCCGCGCCGCTCAATGCGTACCGGGGAAGGCCGCGCGGCACTGATACACGCGCTGGCACATATCGAATTCAATGCCATCAATCTGGCGCTGGATGCAATCTGGCGTTTCCCGGGGATGCCCCGCGAATATTATCAGGACTGGTTGCAGGTCGCGGCAGAAGAGGCGCGGCATTTCAATCTGCTGGCAGATCACCTAGTCACGAAAGGCTACGCTTATGGTGGATTTGCCGCGCACAACGGTTTGTGGGACATGGCCGAAAAAACTAGGGGCGACATTCTTGCCCGCCTGGCGCTCGTTCCG
>JANPNS010000187.1:0-2008 GCA_031427575.1 Gallionellaceae bacterium | reverse complement strand
GCAGCGCCGCACCATCGTTGAGAATGGCGTATTGCAGGGCTACTTCCTCGGCACCTATTCCGCACGCAAGCTGGGCATGCGCGCCACCGGCAATGCGGGCGGCACGCACAACCTTATCGTGCAGCCCGGCGAGCTGGATTTCGAGGGGCTGCTGAAAAAGATGAACCGTGGCCTGCTGGTAACCGAGCTGCTCGGTTCCGGCGTGAATGCGGTGACTGGCGATTATTCAAGGGGAGCGGCGGGTTTCTGGGTGGAAAATGGCGAGATTCAATATCCGGTGGAGGAAATTACCATCGCCGGCAACCTCAAGGATATGTACAAGCATATTGCCGCTGTTGGTAATGATGTGCTGGTGCAGGGATCACGCCAGTGCGGCTCGATTTTGATTGAGAACATGATGGTGGCAGGACAGTAATATGAGTGAGAATATCAGTGAGATTAAAGATGGCCTGAGCGACAGCGAAAGAGTAGCACTAGAGAAGCATTTGCAAGAAAAAATGCTTGAGTTAAATAGCGTAAAGAATGTCACACCATTGGCATCTGCGCGCATGCAGCTCGACATCGCAGAGATTCAGGTGGCGCTTGAACGCAAACCGGAGGCGTGGAGCTTGGCGCGTGAAGCGTTCAATACAGCCCTGAACAATGAATCCTGGCAGGATGCCGTGGAAGCATGCAATGTCCTCTACCAGTGCGAACAGGAAGAGTCCATCGCAGTGCTGGGCATGGGTGTGTGGCTGGCGGTCAGCTTCCCGGTTGATCCCGAGCTCACCCTCGCCATGCTGCTGCATATAGTCGATGAAACGCCGAATAATTCTGATGGTGCTGCGCTCGCTGCCGTCACTGCACGCTATGTGATCGACCTTCGCGCCGAGGATGAACATCACGCCAGCCAGGGTTTTCTGGCAGACAACCTGATTGCACGCGTGGCCGAGCGCCATAGCAATGTGCGCGATCAAACAGCCCTGAACAAGTGGATGGACAGGCTGGAATTGCGCGACCCGCAGGTCTTTCTGCCGCGCCTGAGTCAAGTTATCGATGTGGTTGTCGGCGAGTCGTGGTGGTTTGACCGGGATGAGCTGCGCAAAAAATTTGATTGAGTTTTGTGGGCAGTGATTCTGAGGCGAGATTTTTTAAATACACAGCGACTGTCTGGTAAATTTCATGATTTACAAAGGAGGTACAAAATGACTACCCATATCAGCGATATACCGATGGCCAAGGCAGTGATTCGTGAGGTGATAGAGGCGCAGCCGGACGATGCCAGCTACGAGGAAATTATGCGTGAACTGGCGTTTGAGCGCATGGTTGAGCAGGGCTTGGCCGATGTCCGTGCCGGTCGCAGCGTAAGTCACGACGAGGCATTGCGGAGAATCCGTTCATAGCGGAATTGAGATGTTCGCTGGAGGCCTGGATTGGCTTGAAGATATCCAGCGTTATATTGCCCAGGACAATCCACAGGCTGCGGCCAAGGTGATCGACGGGATTTTGCAGAAGGCCGATGTGCTGACAACTTATCCCGGCATCGGCACGCGCCTGCGCATCGTGCCGGAAGGTGAAGTTCGGATGATTCTGTACGGACACTACCGCATTGCCTATCTGTGCCGTAATGATGCGGACGTGATTGAAATTCTGGGTGTGTTCCATGGCGCCCTGGATATTGACAGCTACATTCCATGAGGATCACGTTGTTCTATTTTTAGAATAGCCTTTTAAAATCGAGTGAAGAAGAGTTAAGAGGGTGGTTAGATGTGTGATGTTGTGGTGCAAGACCTGACACAATACTGTTCGGTTAATCAATAAAATTACATACAAATAAACAAGTTATTTATACTTTTCTGCGCTGAATGTTATTTAACCGAACAGTATTGAGACTTGACCCCGTTCTTTTTCTGTACAATAAAAACGGCGACCTTAGGGCCGCCGTTTAAATTTAAAACTCCTACTGTTTAGAAGTTCTTATTCACCGCTTATCAATATATACCAGACCATGGTTGTGCTTCCTTGTTAG
>JANPNS010000186.1:0-1968 GCA_031427575.1 Gallionellaceae bacterium | reverse complement strand
CGTGGCTTTTCAGCAGCGCGAACATCACATCCTGCTTGCGCATTCGGTTGGCGTTTTCTATTTCATTGGCCGCAGCCATTTCAACGAGTTCGGTGACGTGTTTGGTTTTTAGGTCGGATAGGTGCATAGGGATGCGAGAGGGGGAGTGATTGAAAGAAGAGTAGCTCTGAACTGCGAAATGAAAGGGGTGCGTGTTCGGGTGAAAGATGTTCACCCGCATGGCCTGAAGCGTGTTCGCTATTTATGTTTTTGGTTGCCCGTCCGCTTGGTTGCCAGTCTGAGCTTTAGTTACAGTGAGGGCGAAGAGCCAAGGTAAAAAACTGGGAGGCGATGCGGGCGTGACAGTAAACGCTTTATATGTGGCTGTCAATAAAAGCAGTTAGTTGGGATTTGGATAGCGCGCCGACTTTAGTGGCTGCGATGTCGCCGTTTTTGAACAACATCAAGGTCGGGATGCCGCGTATGCCGAACTTCGCCGGGGTTTGCTGGTTCTCGTCCACGTTCAATTTGGCGATGCTCAGGCGACCAGCGTATTCCTTGGACACTTCTTCCAGAATAGGTGCGATCATGCGGCACGGGCCGCACCACTCAGCCCAGTAATCCACCAGCACCGGCAGGGGCGCTTGCAATACTTCGGCATCAAAAGTGGCATCGGAAACGTAATGTATGTGTTCGCTCATGGTTTAAACTCGCTTTGTGAGGGTTGATTCAGGATGCGACAGGAAACGGATTGGGGACTGATTTGGGGGGAGTTCGCCGAATTTCAAGTGGCATCCTAACTAAAAATGGCTGCGCTGTGAAGTGAATTATTTCTGCTTAACTTTCCCGAATGACACAATAGCGAAAATGTCCAGTAAGCGAGCATTCAACACGCTCAGCATCGGGGCATGAATTTCCTGCCCCGAGCACCGCTCCTACCTGCTGCTTTAACTATTTTTTCTTTGCGCGCGCAGTGCGTTCTCGGCCATTGTAATGCTTATGGAAAGTCGGTCAGCGCATACTGCCAACTGATGCAATTCATTGCTGCTGTCCGGTGTGATTTCACCTTTATTGAATTCGACTTTTCTGCCCACAGAAATCGCCGACATGACCTCGCTCAGGTGTTTGATACGCCGCACCACACTCGTTTGCAAAAACACAAACGGGAGTATAAACGCCACGATCACCAGCAAAACTTCCCAGATGGAAATAACACTCAAAATCACCTGTAAAAAGGGTTTGGTCGGAATGGTTACACTTTGAACACACGGCAACAACATCATAGACGGTTGCAAAACCAGCCAACGAAACAGCACCCGTACCCATTTTCATTTTGCGCCCCAGGAAATAACGATCGTTGCCAGTTTGAATATTCCCGGCTGCGCTGTTTCGCTTGCCATGCTGTTTCCAGTGGATTAGTTTTGTCGTTCTGCTAAAATAACGCGCTGTTGATTATTGGAGCGCTTCATGACCTACGTTGTATCCGAATCCTGCATCAAATGTAAATACACCGACTGTGTGGAAGTGTGTCCAGTGGACTGCTTCCGCGAGGGGCCTAACAGCCTGGTGATAGATCCTGACGAATGCATTGATTGTACGCTATGCGTGGCGGAATGTCCGGTGGAGGCAATTTATGCCGAAGATGATTTGCCCGAGAACCAGCGGCATTTTATTGCCCTGAACGCCGAGTTGGCAAAGCAGTGGAAGCCTATCGTCGAGAAAAAGGATGCGCCTGCCGATGCGGACGAGTGGAAGGATGTTAAGGATAAGCTGCATTTGTTGGAGCGTTAATTTCCGGATACCCGCTTTCTTGTTGGGTATCGCTTTGCTCCACCCAACCTACGAGGCGGTTTTCCATGGAGCCAATTAAAAACAGCGGTACGCAAAGGGCGTCCGCTGTTTTTTTTGATCGCGTTGCGCGCTACATCGTGGCGCAACACTCGCGCGACATTCCCGATTTGAGCGGGGTTACGCTGCTGCTGCCTAACT
>JANPNS010000185.1:0-1743 GCA_031427575.1 Gallionellaceae bacterium | reverse complement strand
GTCGGCTGCCTTTCAGTTGTTACTTTCTGTTTGCTTGCATCAGGCGGCAGCTTTTGCACCGGGCTTGGCGTATTTTTGGTTGAATTTTTCAATGCGGCCAGCGGTATCCACAATTTTCTGCGTGCCGGTATAAAACGGATGGCATTCCGAACAGACTTCCACGCGCAGCGGCTTGATCGCTGTGGATCTGGTCTTGAACTTATTGCCGCAACTGCAAGTCACAGCAATCTCGTCATAGTTAGGGTGGATGTCAGCTTTCATTTTTCTTCCTTGCTAAAAATTGGGGTAGCATGCCTCGTGCGCATGCCCGAGGTCGCGAATTATCCATTAAAGGCACTTGTTTAGCAAGAGCAAACGCGCCCAACGACAAGGCTGTATATTGCGGAAAATGTAATTGAAGAGGACAATGTTCGCAGCAATCAAAATCGTTAGTTAAAACGGTAAGCACTAAGACTGACCCGGGGGTTTCAATATTTATGAACAGCTATGACCTTCTCATCCAATTCTTGGGAATCCTGGCCGTGTTGGGGGGAGTGTGCTTTGTTGCACTGTTTTTTTGGTTGAAGAGCCAAGCACAGCAGCCCGAGGTGCTTGATCGACGCCAACTTAATATTGAAGTGGAGCTGGAACGCAGGCAAGGCGAGCGCAGGCAACGCGCCAGAAACCAGGTTTATACGGGATGGCCAGCATAAAAAATGCTGCATCAAATAAAAAGAAGGGCGCATATCGCGCCCTTCTTTATTTACGCACTGCACGCGACATACATATTATTCCATTTCCAAATTAAAGATGACACGAAGGCGAGCCGCAGACAGTATAAGTAGTACGGCAAGGCGAAGCCGACAAAGTCAGGTTTAATTTAGCAATGGAATTATGGGTGGATTCGCCGTGGTTTGCAGTTTCCAGGCCTTCACGTCCCGCTTCTTCCGATTAATAGCTGCATGAACTTCAGTATTCAATCCCGGATATAAAAAAGGGCACCTTGCAGTGCCCTTGGAACGAAGCCGTGAGGCTCCGGGAGAAGAAGTTTAGAGGCTGTAAGCGCGTTCTCCATGGCTCGTGGTATCCAGACCCTCGCGCTCTTCCTCTTCGCTGACGCGCAGGCCTATGGTCAGATCCACGATCTTGTAGCAGATGAAGGCCACCACGCCGGACCAGATTACCGTAGTCAGTACGGCTTGTGCCTGAATCCATACTTGCGCGCCGATCTCGGTATCAATGACGGTGTTGTTAACGTAGTCCAGAATGCCGGTGCCGCCCATTTTCCAGGTGTTGAACACGCCGGTCAGCAATGCGCCCAGGATACCGCCGACAGCATGAATGCCGAACACGTCCAGCGCATCATCTGCGCCCAGCATTTTCTTCAGGCCAGTCACACCCCAGAAGCACACCACGCCAGCCAGCGTACCGATGACCAACGCGCCGCCCACGCCCACCCAGCCGCAGGCCGGAGTGATGGCGACCAGGCCGGCGACAGCACCGGAGGCTGCACCCAGCAGGCTGGGCTTGCCCTTCAGCATCCATTCCGCAGCCATCCAGCTCAACACGGCAGCTGCCGTGGCGATCAGCGTATTGGCAAACGCCAGGGTGGCAGTACCACCTGCTTCCAGAGCGGAACCTGCATTGAAGCCGAACCAGCCCACCCACAGCAGCGCCGCGCCTATCATGGTCATGGTCAGGCTATGCGGCGTGAAGTGTTCCTTGCCGTAACCGATACGTTTGCCCACCATATAAGCGCCGACC
>JANPNS010000184.1:0-3888 GCA_031427575.1 Gallionellaceae bacterium | reverse complement strand
GCTTTCCCGTAGCGGACGCAGCCGCGAGGCGCTGGAAGGCTATCGTGCGTTATTGACCCAGCAGCCCAACCACTTCGAGGGGGCAATATAATCTGGCGATCTTGTTGGTTAAACAAGGCGACCAGGCAGCCGGGGTAATCGCGCTGGAACAAGCGGTGCAACTGGCCAATGGCGAGCGTAAGGCGCGAGCCTTATATAGCTTGGGCTTGGCGCAACGCGAGTTGGGCGACACCCACATAGCCAGCGCAACATTTGAAGCGGCCATTCGTTTACGCCCAGCAGATGCGGCAACGCGTGTCGCCTTGGCGACGCTTGCGCCCGACACTGTAGAAGGGCGGGCACATGCGCTGGCGCAATACCGCAAGGTGTTGGAACTCAGCCCGAATTATTCGCCCGCGCTGGTCAACATGGCATCGGTGCTGAACGCGCAGCATAAGCGTCGTGACGCGGAGCAAGCTTTGCGCCAGGCAATCCAATTCGATCCGCAGTATGTCCGGGCGCATACCAATTTAGGGCTGATGTTGCTGGCCGACAAGCGCTGGTCGGATGCGCGCAGCGAATTCGACTGGATCTTGCAGCATGCCCCGACCCGTGCAGATGCCTATTTCAACTTGGGTCGCGTCGCCTATGGGGAGAAGGATTACAACAAGGCGATCAGCGCTTATCAGACGGCACTGAAAATGGCGTCCGGACGCTATCCTGAAGCACTGCTCAACTTGGGTCTGACATATTCGGCCAAAAATGATTTTGTTGCGGCACTGGCCGCCTATCAAGCGTCATTGAAGGTCAGGCGAGAATACCCAGAGGCATGGTACAACATCGGCATCACTTATTTGCGCCAAAAAAATAACGCGCAAAAAAATGAGCTCGCCGAAAAAGCTTTTAAATCTGCGCTACGCCTGCGTCCGAATTACGAGCAAGCGTGGTTCAATCTCGGCGTGATTTATGGCGATAGTGATCGCGACAAGGAGGCGATGGACGCTTATCGCAAAGCGTTGAGCCTACGCCCAGATTACTATCAGGCTCAACTGAACTTGGCGGTGCGTCATGCCAAACTGAAAGAATTCGGTGAAGCGATCCGACTTTATCAAACAATTTTGGCTCGCGATGAATCTTATTCCGTGGCATGGTTCAACTTGGGCAGAGCTTATATCGAGAACCGTCAATCCGCCGAGGCGGTAGCGGCATTACGCAAGGCAGTAGCCTTGGATACCAGCAACACTAAGACCTTGCGGTTTTTAGGTCGGGCGTTGCTGCTGGACAAGAAAGAGGGCGAGGCGGTAAACATGCTGGAGAACGCCGTTGCTGCTGATCCTGCCGATGCGCGCCTGCGTCTGGAGCTGGCGCGCGCATTGCGTCAAGCCGGACGTATGGATGATGGCCGCGCTGAGTTGGATAAGGCAAGACAGTTGGATTCCAAGTTACGCGGAGTTGAAGATGAGATACAAAAATTTGATAAACCATAAGCAAACAATATAACTAAACAAGAAAGGTACTTTTCCATGTTCCATAAAATATTATTCATTATCCCCCTGCTCCTGTCGTTCACGGCTGCTGCGGCAACGGAGACTAAGGATGAGCAAAGCAATATCACCTGGTTTACTGCAACCGGACTGGGCTATGACAGCAATGTTTATCAAGCGCCCAGCGCGCCCTATATTGATTACTCAGTCTTGCCACTTGGATCGAATGTTACCCCCAAGCTTGTATCCGGTTTTTTTGTCCCTCTCGAAATGAAGATGACAGCAGAAAATAAGAATATGAATAACCGATGGATCGGGTCAGCATCGCTGAAAGGAAATTTTTATGCTAACGCTGATATTAGAAATGCCAACGAATATGACCTGGATTTAAGTGGCGGGAAAAAGCACATTCTGGAGCGCAAAGGGGCAGTGGAGGACACCATTTTTTATGGGATATTCACCGGAAAACATGAGCAGATCTATACTGACCGCGACACGGGATTGGACAAAAAACCCGGCATTGCTGATCGTTACAGTTATACCAGCATCGGTGTTGAAGCAGAATACAAACATAGAACAGGCAGCGTAGATTATGGTGTGAAAGGCAAGTTTACGCAGAATGATTTTGCCGACCCGGTAGTCGTGTCACAACTGGACAACACGCATTTTAAAGTCGGCGCAGACGTTGAGTTTGAGGTGAGTTCAGCCAGCAAGCTAAAGCTGGCATACAGCCATGCGGTGCAGGATTATTCTGATCGCCATGCACGTGCCGCATCGGGCGCTCTTAGCAACGCAAACCCCTTGCTGATTTACACCTATAACGGTGTGGATGCTTCGTTACGCAATCGCCTATCAGCCGACTGGGTTTTGTACCTGGATTATGACCACACGCGGCGCACTGACGACTATGTGGCCTACAATGACTACACCCAAAACAAATATGGTGCTCGCATACTGTACGGGACTGGCGCTATTAAGACGCGCTTGGTTCTGGAGCGCTGGACGCGCGACTATCCCAATGCTTACGCCTTTGATGTCGCTACCCGTGGAGAGAAAACATATAACGGCAGCAACCTCAAATTCAAAGCGGATTGGGAGAAAAGTGCAAACTCCTCACTCTGGGCAGAAGTGATTGTCAACATACAGAATTCAACCGATCTGCGATATGACTACGACCGCAACCAGATCATGGCAGGCATGAGCTGGACGTATTAATTTTTTAATTAACGCGCCAGCCGCTGCGAAGGCGGATTGGGTAGCGCGGCAAGTGACGTGACCGGGTTTGGTGTGATTCCATTTCCAGATAGAAACGACCATAATTTTTTTACCTACCGTTCGCCATGAGCTTGTCGAAGGGTGCATTGGCGCGGTTGGTATGGTTCGACAAGGCCTTTAGTCCTGAGCGTAGCCGAAGGGTCACCACGAACGGGTTTGATTATTGTCGTTTCTATCTGGAAATGGAATAATACCCGACAGGCTTGGCTTACGGCCTTCTGTTGCACTTGAGTGACCACGTTGTGGATCATCTCAGTTCGCGGGCTTCGATGTCCGATGCTTTTTTTAATAAATCATTGTCCGAGCGCAGTTGGCGGTTCTCAGTCGAAAGTGTGCGGACGCGTTGTAGCTCGACAGTGAGCGGCTTGCCGATGCCCGGCTTGCCTTGTTGCTCGGCGCGGTATTGCTCGATCCAGCGGTTTACTGCGGTGCGGCCAATATTCATGTCTTTGACGACTTGTGCCACGCTCATTCCTTGATCCACTACCATGCGGGCTACTTCGAGTTTAAATGCGGTTTCGTAATGCTTGCGTTGCTTGGTCATGGTTGCTCCTCTCTAGGTGGATAATAACCCTATCGAGGTGTCTTTTTTTATTAGACCACTACATACCACTGCAATTAGCTACTTGCGCTAATGGCTTCCATTAGAAGTTTGGGCTAATGGGAAATCTCGGTTTAACCGGAGATAGATCATGAGCCTTCAATGCCCGTACTGTGAAGCAGAAATAGACGACCCAGATGATTGCTATGAGCAAGAAACGACTTATGAACACGAATGTCGTGAATGTGAAAAGAGCTTTGTTTTTCAAGTGGAGTATTCGCGTGACCACTCAGCGAGGAAGGCTGACTGCCTGAATGGTGCGGAGTATGACTACAAAAAACGCGCAACGATCCCGGCAGAATACGCAGTAATGTGTTGCAAAATGTGCGGTCACGAGAAACCAATGCCATAGGTGTCTAACGAGGCTGTAGAAAAACTACTTGAGGGTTTGAACATAACGATTTTCGGGGGTCATTCGACCCATCCCAAGGTGATGATCGCCGAATACAGCGCGTTTTAAGAGGCCGATTTTTGTTCATTGCAATCCCGTTTTTTGAAATTGAGTTTTTCTACAGCGTCAACGTGAAAGTAAGGGGCTGCGCGCTTTTG
>JANPNS010000183.1:0-5525 GCA_031427575.1 Gallionellaceae bacterium | reverse complement strand
GCCGGAGCCATTTTCGGCAGATACGTTGGAAACATGGCTGTGCGATGCCTTCGGCGTGAGTGGACAGGCTATTGCGCCGGTTACCTTGCTGGCGGACGGCATGTTGCCGGGCGATGCCTACTGGTTGCGCGCTGACCCGGTGCATGTCCAGATGCAGCGCGAGCAGATGATGCTGCAAGCGGATGTGGCGCTGAATGTGGATGAAGCGGCACTGCTGTGCGCCAGTCTGAATGTGCACTTTGCGGTTGAGGGTCTGCATTTTTTTGCGCCGCATCCGCAGCGTTGGTATCTGCAACTGGACAGCGTCCCCGATATGGTGACCAGCCCCGTGGCGCAGGCGGCTGGCAGAAATGTCCATGCGCATTTTCCGCAGGGGCCGGATGCCTTGCGCTGGCATAGTATGTTCAACGAAATTCAGATGCTGTTTTTCGAACATGAGGTGAATCTGGCACGCGAGGCACGAGGCGAGCTGCCGATCAACAGCGTGTGGCTGTGGGGCGGGGGGAGCGCGGCGCAAGAGTTAGTGCGGAGATTTACCGGAGTCTATGGCGACAGCCCGCTGGCGGCGGCGTTTGCGCAAGCGGCAGACATTCCCCATGCGGCCTTGCCGGATGATCTGAGCCGGTTCAGTAAAGATAATGAGGGTGACGCGCTTATCGTCTGGGAAGGGTTGCGCCGTGCGCTGCAGCAGGGTGGCCTGTATGCTTGGCGTGATGCCGTGCTTGGTCTGGAGCAAAATTGTGTTGCGCCGTTGCGCGATGCCCTGCGCGCCGGGCATATCACCCGGCTCACACTGGATGTGCCGAGTGCGGGCGTTGCGCGTCGTTTTGTGTTGACGCGCAGCGCGTCGTGGAAGCTGTGGCGTCTGCCAAAATCATTGGCTCGCTATACATAGGTTCAGGGCATAGGTGCAGGATGCTGGTTGTTCCAAACTTCGACGGACAGCATTAAGGGCACCTCTAAAAATCCAAACTCCGTCGCGATGCTGCGTTGCTCAATAAATTTTAACGCTTACATATCAAACATATGCGGCGCGCTTAAATTTCTTTCGCGCCTTGCCTGGCTTAGGATTTTGAATTTTTAGAGGTGCCCTTAATTCTGCTTGTGGTTTAATCAAGACCCGGCCCAGGATTTTGAATTTATTGAGGTGCACTGTAGAATAAAAAAATTCTCATGCGGAACCTGACATTATGGACTTCCTGAACACAGCCTTCAGCTTTTTCTGGCGCGATGAGTCATTCGCCGTGTTGGTCATGGTGCTGGGTCTTATGACATTCCTGTTGCATTTTCGCAAAGACGAACGCAAGAGCCTGTTAACCACGCTGGGATTTTTTCTGGTTTGTCTGTCCGGTCAATTCATTGCCGGGTTGATCCATGCGCTGGGATTCACTCGCGGCGCTGAGCTATTGCATGAAGTGTTCATAATCGGATCCGGCATTGCGGTGATCCGCTTGTGGGGCCTGCTGATTTTTCGCGTCGTGTTGCCGTTGGTCAAGTTGTCGCCGCTACGCATCACCGAGGATATCATTCTCATCATTGCCTATATCGCCTGGGGCATGGTGCGCTTGCGTTATGCCGGGCTGGATTTAGGCAGCATCGTGGCGACTTCCGCCGTGATTACCGCAGTAGTCGCATTTGCCATGCAGGATACGCTGGGCAACATTCTGGGCGGGCTGGCGTTGCAACTGGACAATTCCATACAGATCGGCGACTGGATCGAGATGGACGGGATTGCCGGCAAGGTGGTGGATATCCGCTGGCGCTCCACTCTGGTCGAAACACGCAACTGGGAAACGGTGGTATTCCCCAATAGCCAATTAATGAAGAACAGGTTTATGGTGCTGGGTAGGCGCACCGACAGGCCTGTGCAGTTGCGGCGCTGGATATGGTTCAACGTGAGCATGGATACACCGCCTACCAAAGTTATCAAGGTGGTCGAGGAACCCTTGCGCCAGACCGATATCGCCAACGTGGCCAAGAATCCCCCACCCAATTGTGTGCTGATGGAAATGAACAACAAGGGCTATGCACGCTACGCGTTGCGCTATTGGTTGACCGACCTGGCGCTAGATGATCCGACTGATGCGGCAATGCGCTGGCATGTTATGGCCGCCTTGCAGCGCGTGGGTATCAAATTGGCGATGGAGGAAAGCGGTGTCCACATCACCAAGGAAAATGAGAAGTACGAAGAGGTCGTGCATCATCGCGAAATTCAACTGCGCATGAAATCTTTGCGGCGCGTGGAATTATTTTCGGAGATGACGGACGAGGAACTCAGGACGATGGCCGAGTGCCTGCGCTACGCGCCTTTTGCCAAGGGCACCATTATCACCAGGCAGGGTACGATTGCCCATTGGTTGTACGTCATCATCAAAGGTGAAGCCGAGGTGTATCTGGAAACGGAGGACGGCGGCAGGCGAACGATCAGAAACCTGGGTAAGGGTAATTTCTTCGGTGAGATGGGGATGATGACCGGTGCGCCGCGTGCCGCCTCTGTTGTCGCCAAGACGGACGTGGATTGTTATCGTCTGGACAAGGAAACGTTTGAGGAAATTCTGCGCGCGCGCCCGGTCATTGCTGAGGAAATGTCCCATGTCCTGGCCACGCGACGGGCGGAGCTGGATAGCGTCTTGAAAAACCTGGACGCAGAGAGTGCAAACAAGGAAATTCCCCAGCGCCGCAGCGAAATCCTGGCCACCATGAAACGTTTTTTTGGTCTTGGGGCTTAGTGCTTGTCCTGTATCATTCCATTAAAATCCGTCAATCTTGTTACCTCACAAATAAACTCGGATTGTCCATTAGAGCGAGGATGGGCGCTTTCAACGCTTTCACCCCCATCCCAAAGCCCCCTCGCTTCGTTGTGCGAAGTTGTCCAGCTTTAGCTGGTTACAACTCGGCCTACCCCTTGCGGGTGCTCCCCCTCTCAAGGGGGAAGGAGCCGGTTCCCTCCCCCTTGAGGGGGAGGGCTAGGGAGGGGGTGAACGTTTTGGCGACACACCAAGATAAATTACACGAACTCTCTAATGGATTATTTGGGATAAACACAACTTATGAAAGACACCTTCCTGGATTTTGAACAGCCCCTCGCCGAATTGGCCAGCAAGATTGAGCAGCTGCGTTTTACCCATGATGATTCAGCGCACGGTATTTCCGAGGAAATCAGCCGCCTGCAAAAGAAGAGCCAGTCGCTGGCCAAGGATATCTACGCCAACCTGACGCCGTGGCAAATCTCTCAGGTATCGCGCCACCCGCAACGGCCTTATACTCTGGATTACATTCAACACTTGTTTACTGATTTTGAAGAATTGCACGGCGACCGAACTTTTGCCGATGATGCGGCCATAGTCGGCGGGCTGGCGCGCTTCAATGGCGAAAGTGTGATGGTTATCGGGCAGCAGAAAGGGCGCGATACCAAGGAGCGGCAATACCGTAATTTCGGCATGCCGCGCCCGGAAGGTTATCGCAAAGCCATGCGATTGATGCGCCTGGCGGAAAAATTTGGCATTCCTATCATGACCTTTGTTGACACGCCCGGTGCCTATCCCGGCATAGGTGCGGAAGAACGCGGCCAGTCTGAAGCCATCGGCAAAAACCTGTATGTCATGGCTGAACTGCGCGTACCGCTGATTTGTACCGTGATAGGCGAAGGCGGCTCCGGCGGCGCGCTGGCGATAGCGGTAGGAGATGCCCTGTTGATGTTGCAATATGCCACTTACTCGGTCATCTCGCCGGAAGGCTGTGCCTCTATCCTGTGGAAAAGCGCGGAAAAGGCGCCTGACGCTGCCGAAACGCTGGGCATTACCGCCACTCGCCTGAAAACGCTGGGGCTGATCGACAAGATAGTGAGTGAGCCCCCTGGCGGAGCGCACCGCGATTATCCGGCGATCATGCAGACCATGAAAAAAGCGCTGCAGGAAACATTCAAGCAAGTTCAATCGCAACCCATAGACGAACTTTTGCAGACCCGTTTCAGCCGCCTGATGGCATATGGAAAATTCAAGGAAGTCGAACTCTAACGATTTGCTAGGGCGTGTTGCCGGCGTGCTGACGCCAGTGCTACCTACGGGGGGCTCCATCCTGATGGGCTTGAGTGGCGGTGTTGATTCTGTCGTGCTGCTGCATCTGTTGCAGAAATTATCCTTGCACTCCCCTTGGCGTTTGAGCGCGTTGCATGTCCATCACGGCATCAGTCCACAGGCTGATGCCTGGGCGGCGTTTTGTGCAGACTTGTGTCGGCAGAAAGGTGTTCCCCTGCACATTGAGCATGTGGATATTGCCCCCCTGCGCGATTTGGGTATCGAGGCGGCGGCGCGCAAGCTGCGCCATGAAGTCCTGGCACGGCAGCCGGTGGATGTGGTGGCGCTGGCGCATCACCTCGACGACCAGGCGGAAACCTTGCTGCTGCAATTGCTGCGCGGCGCCGGCGTGCGCGGTGCGAGCGCCATGCCAACTGCCAAACATCGTGCCCATTTCCCGTTATTGGTGCGCCCCTTGCTCGATGTGCCTCGTTCAATATTAATCGAGTACGCGCAACAGCACGCACTGCAATGGGTGGAAGATGAAAGCAACGCCGACGACGCCTACCCGCGCAACTTTCTGCGCCATCGTATTCTGCCGTTGCTGGAACAGCGTTTCCCGGCCTACCGCGAGACACTGGCGCGTAGCGCGCGGCATTTTGCCGAGGCGAGCGAAATGCTGGATGAGTTGGCGCAACAGGATGCGAACATATTCCCCTCCCCCTTGGGGGGAGGGGCTGGGGGAGAGGGTGAGGGTGAGCCGTCCCTTGAAGTAACTCATTTGCAGTCATTAAGCCAACCCCGCGCCAAAAACCTGCTGCGCTACTTTCTGCATAGTTTAGGAGCGCCTATGCCGCAAGCCGCGCAACTGGGCGACATGCTGCAACAACTGTGCGGTGCGCGGCAAGATGCGGGAGTTTGCATCACTTATGGCGACTGGCAAGTGCGCCGCTACCGGGGCAAGGTGTATGCGCTGCGCGCGCTCGGCGGATTCGACCAAAGTCTGGTATTGCCGTGGCACGGCGAAGCCGAGTTGGAATGGCCTGCGCTAAATGCGCAGCTGCGATTCAATCAGTTTCAGGGGAGCGGCATCAGCCTGGCAAAATTGCAGCGCGCGTCGGTGACGCTACGACTGCGCAGCGGCGGCGAAACCCTGCGCCCCCAGCCGAATGCCGCGACGCGCACGCTGAAGAACCTGCTGCAAGAACACGATGTCCCCCCCTGGCAACGCGACCGCCTGCCGCTGCTGTATTGCGGCGATGAATTGGTATGCGTGTTCGGTGTGGCGATTGCGGCGGAGTATCAAGCCGTTGCGGAAGAGGCGGGTATCTCGGTGGGTTTGTTGCGCTGAGCAGGATGTTGCGGGCGGCGAAAATAATTAGAGTCGTAGGGCGGATGAGCGTAGCGTTATCCGCCGAATGAATGTGCCTAATATTTTTGTTTAGAATCTCTCCGTCAACAAAATCATATACATTTACTTTATCGAATGTGTCAACTATTCTTATCGTC
>JANPNS010000182.1:0-4467 GCA_031427575.1 Gallionellaceae bacterium | reverse complement strand
GCACCTCTAAAAATTCGAAATCCCAAGCGAGACAAGGCGTGAGCAAAAAATTGCGACGCAGCATATACGTGATATGTAAGGAGTAATTTTTTGTGAGCAACGCAGTATCGCGACGGAGTTTGGATTTTTAGAGGTGCCCTGTCGGTATTGCCCTGTTCAACTCCCTTGTTTCTTGTCCGGTCTGGTAGTCCGAGTTTTAGCCTTGGCCGGGCTGGTTTGCACTGCGGCTTTAGCCTTGGCCGCTATCGCCGCACTCAACCGGGCAACATTGCCGCCACTGGCGGAGCCAAAATCCAATGCAATGGAAGGTGAGGCATATGAGCCGCTCACACGCATCGGCACGGAGACTCCTTTGAACTCGGCCAGTTCGCCTGCAGTGCGCCGGTTGATTGCGGATGAAACCGTGGCATTAAGCCGATAATTCAAATTTCCGGAAGCGGGATTGATCTCACCCGCGCCAGCGGTTCGTATGAATGGCGACCGCATTTCGAAATCGCTAGCGCCAACTTGGCCATTCTTGAAATTAAAGGTTGCCTTGAGCTCGGAAAATTCGGTCTGGGCGGAGAAATTTGCCGGATGAATTTGTTCGGCATTTTTTTTACCCAATTCGCTCTTGCCCTCAATCAGCGCCGTGCGCAGATTGAGCCCGGCCAGCGAACCATGCGCGAGGGCGAGTGCCACGCTGCCGTTCAAAGCCTTGCCTAGCGCGCCCATACTGCCGCCCTGAGTGCTCATGTCCAGGTCAAGCGTACCCTTGCCGCCAAGTTTTTCGGCACCAGTTGTGGCGGCGAGCAGCGCGCCCATTTGCACGCCTCGCATGTTCTGCTTGACCGCAATCATCGGTGTCTCATGTGCCGTTGCGCTGATGCTGCCGGTCAACGCGCCGCCGTACAACTGCGCCGACAGTGGGGATATCTTAATCATGGATTGCTCGATCTTGATGTCTGCCGCAAGCTTGCCCAGCTTGAACTGATCCATCTTGATTTCGCCCACGCGCAGGCGACCTTGCAGGGTTACCTCCTTGAATCCGGAGGTATTGAAAGTTGTCGCGTCGTTCTGAAAATGCTTGATCCATGCGCTGGCCAGATAACGATCCAGATCGAGCCGGTTGGCGCTGATCTCGACCGCATAGACCGGACGGCTGAAATCCTTGAGCGCAACCTCGCCAGTGATCTTGCTGTCATCAATTTTTGCATTGAAGGCAAGTCTGGCATTTTGCGCGGCATAATCCACTTGCAGCTTGCCGCTGGTGATTGCAGTGACCTCGCCGGACAACGCCGGATGGCTGCCGCTAAGGGTGACAGCAAAAGCGTCCAGCTGGAATTTTGGAACAGTCTCAAAGTTGATGCTGAGCGGACTGGTCAGCTTGCCGTGCACAGTGCGCCCGTCGCCCTTAAAATCAAAATCGGCGCTGAGTTCAGCAGCGTTGAATATTCTGTTGGCGGCTTCGAACGCTGGCAGTTGCATTGCCACTGTCGATATTTCATTGGGCTGTGACAAGCTCGCATCGAGTGTAAATTGGCTACCGCGATAAGCGTTGTTACTGATTTTCAGGCTGGGCAATGCAAGATTGACTGCGAGGTCGCGTTGACCATACTTCCCGGTCGCCGTAACAATAATATCCTCTGCCGTGAACGATCCTTGCGCGGGGTAGGAATCCAGGCTTCCCTTGAAATCAAGTGCCAGATGGTCGACCCGACCCACTTCGCCTTCCAGTTTACCCTCAACATCGGCAAATTCGTAACGTCCCGCCTTGCGCTCAAAAAACAAGCGGCTTTTCAACTGGATCTTGGTGCTGATGCGTGCTTGTTCCGAATCGAGACGGAAATTCGCAGTCAGATTGCTGGGTGCAATATCGGCCAGCCTGCCGGTTTCGATATGCAGTTCATGCAACGAGAAGCGCTGCAACTCCAGCTCGTCCTGCAAATTAACGGAAGAGTCAGTGATGCTTACACTATCGATATCGAATGTTAACGGCGCCAGATGCTCGTCGCTGATTAACAAATCGTCGAAGTTGGTGGAACCGTCCCTGAGGCGGATTACATTGGCGTGTATGCCGTCAATTACCACACGGTCGAACACTAGTTTTCTTTTGAATAATGGCAACCAGGCGATATATAGCCGGGCATTATTAATGGAAGCGAATTCCTTTGCGCTGTTGCTCTGGCTCAATGACAACTTGCCGGAGTCCAGGCCCAGCTTGGGGAAGAACGTCACCTTGATATCCCCTTGCAGCACTAATTCACGCTGTGTGCGATCCTTGACGAATTGGATGATTTCCGACTTAAAGTTGTTTGCGTCAAACGTGATGAGAAACACCCCGATGGCGAGCAGGATCAACAACAGAATGGCCAGCAATGCGCCCAGCGCATAGCGGTAATAGTTCTTGGCCAGCACCTCGGCGAAAGGTATTTTCACCGGCCCGAACATGGACACCAGCATGCCGATCACGCCGGCCAGCCCTAACAGAGCGTATTTGATAGCCTTCATTTTGGCGGCACCACCGAGCCAGAATAGAACACGTCGCACTCCAACTTCAGCCAGGACACTACGGCCAGCGCGGCCAGGACGAGCAGGCCTACCAACCCACAGACGGCGAAGAAGAAAATTTTAAGTGATTTTGTCATAGGCCAGATTTAGAGCTCATGCCGCCGGCATCCCCGTGAACTGCGCAACGCGGGGGCAACGACGCGCTGCATCAAGCAGCGTGTTTTTTCACCCATGCGACATATTGATCCATCCAACTTTGCAGAAATTTCTTACTGCCTGTACCAATGCCGCCGGCCTCGTCAAACAACCCGTCCGTTACCTGAATGAACACTTCGGGCAGGGCAAGCGTCAGCACGCCCAGACCCGCGAAAATGTTGCGCAAGTGCTGCTGTGCCATGGCCGTGCCTGTGGCACCGGGCGAAGCACCCAGCACAGCGGCGGGCTTGCCCGCCCAGGCACTTTGACCATATGGGCGCGAGGCGTGGTCAATAGCGTTCTTGAGCACGCCCGGGATCGAGCGATTGTATTCGGGCGTAACAACCAGCAATCCGTGAGCGCTCTTGATTTCGCTTTTCAGCCGCTTGACCGATTCGGCCTGGTTAGCGTCATCATCCTGGTTGTAAAGCGGCAGGTCGCCGATTTGCACTTGCTTGAAAGAAAATTCCGCAGGCGCGAGCTTTGCCACGGCACTTGCCAGCTTGCGATTAAACGAATCGTGGCGAAGGCTGCCGACGATAACGGCGATTTGATATTTGCTCATGACGATCTCCTATATAGCCTATAAAAGGCCAAGGGTGAATTGGCTGTGCTCCGTGCACATGTTCGCATAATTCTGCCAGCCTTGCTGTCGGGGGGAGTAAAAGATATTTCAGTAGCGTATTGCTCACTAGAGCAACTCTATGCCAAAGCGGCGAAGCGCCAGCACAAGCAGGCCGAAGCAAACAACGGTGATGATGATGCAGGCCAGCAACGTAGGCCAGAAACCGATGCGCGGCAGGAGTGCCGGAAATGCAAGGAACATTGGCAGCGTTGGGATAACATACCAAAACGTGTACCACGCATGATTTGCGATCTTTTGCTGAGGCTGGTTCTCGAGGTACAGCCAAATAAGCGCGAGCACAGTCACCAGAGGCAATGCCGCAACAAAGCCACCGAGTTTGTCGCTACGCTTCGCCAGCTCGGACACGAGCACAACAACAGCGGCAGTCAGAAAATATTTTGTGATAATCCAGGCCACGGCTTCTCCAAAGGCCTAACGAGGCTGTAGAAAAACTACTTGAGGGTTTGAACATAACGATTTTCGGGGGTCATTCGACCCATCCCAAGGTGATATTCGCCGAATACAGCGCGTTTTAAGAGGTCGATTTTTGTTCATTGCGATCCCGTTTTTTGAAATTGGGTTTTTCTACAGCCTCAACGTAAAGTTAAGGGGCGCCGCGCTTTTGCGGCGTCCCTCTTGAACGCAAGGTTAGAGGTAACGCTTCGAGACGTTCAGCAAGCCATACCTTAATAATGGATTGCCGAGTTACGCCAAGCTTTCCCGCTTCTCGATCTAATGATTCGACCATCCATGTAGGAAAATCAACATTAACGCGCTTTTGCTCTTGCAATACGCGCTTCGATTTGGATAAATCCAGTGAGCCGGTAATGTCAACACCCTTGTCAAATTGTTGGTCAAAAATTTTAGCTTTCATATAAGGCAACCTCCTCAGGTCGTGAACGACGAACAGAAATTATTTGATTACTTCTTTTAGTTGCTCAAGTATGGCTGGATTCTCCAGCGTAGTAATGTCTTGCGTAATCTCTTCGCCCTTGGCAATAGCGCGCAGCAAGCGGCGCATGATCTTGCCGGAGCGGGTTTTGGGCAGATTGTCGCCGAAGCGGATTTCGTCCGGCTTGGCGATGGGGCCCAGCTCTTTGCTGACCCAGTTACGCAGGTTTTCCACGATTACTTTGGCGGAGACGACATCATGCGGG
>JANPNS010000181.1:0-5267 GCA_031427575.1 Gallionellaceae bacterium | reverse complement strand
TCTTGCCGCGCGCAAATATCTCTCCGACTGGCTGAGCAGTTATGCTCATTTCTTTCAGCATTATTTCAATGCCGGTGAGCACGGCCACGGCAAGATCGCATGGCTGCTGGCGGCGCTGCTGCCGTTATGCGGCACGGCATTGCTGTATTGGTTGCTGTACCGGCTGTCGCCGCTGCTGGCCTGGGCATTTAACGTGCTGGTGCTGTATCTCACCATGGGCTTCCGCCAGTTCAGCCACTATTTCACGGACATCTATCAGGCGTTGCGCGATAACGATCTGGAACAGGCGCGAACCCTGCTTTCCACCTGGCGCGGTGTGCGCTGCCATGAATTGAATTCCGAAGAAGTAGTGCGTGTCACTATCGAAGAAGCGCTGCTGGCATCGCACCGCCGCGTGTTTGGCGTGATCGCGTGGTTTGTTATGGGCATGTTGCTGGGATTGGGGCCGGTCGGCGCGGTGCTGTATCGATTGTCGCAATTTCTTGCTGCACGCTGGGGCGGGCGGGATAATGCCGAGTTCGTTGAATTTGGAGCATTCGCAAGGCAAGCCTACCGTTGGATGGAGTGGCTGCCATTGCGCATGACCGCCTTCACTTTCGCCATCGTCGGCAATTTTGAAGATACTGTGTATTGCTGGCGCACTCAGGCGAGAGACTGGCCCGATCCACAAGCGGGTATTGTGCTGGCCAGCGGCGCGGGTGCGCTCGGTGTGCGGCTGGGATTGCCAATACCGCAGGGCGGACAGTTGCTCAATCGTCCCGAACTGGGCATGGAGAATGAAGCCGATATTGAGTTCATGCGCAGTGCGGTAGGGCTGGTGTGGCGCGCGCTGGTATTCTGGATGATATTGCTGTTGCTGCTGGGTTTGGCGAGTTTGGTGGGTGGTGATTAGCGGGTTTGCAGGATGAGGAAGGGGGCAAGATGCCCCGCCCGTAGAACAAAGTGAAATTGAAAGGTTGAACAGGGGGATCGTTTTAGGGTAGAATCGCGCCTCTTTTGAAAAACCAGTTGGAGTTAATTATGGCACGCGTCTGTCAAGTAACGGGTAAACGCCCGATGGTGGGTAACAATGTGTCCCACGCCAATAATAAAACCAAGCGCCGGTTCCTGCCGAATCTGCAGCGCCGCCGTTTGTGGGTTGAGTCTGAGAATCGCTGGGTGTCCATGCGCCTGAGCAATGCCGGGCTGCGTACCATAGACAAAAATGGTATTGATGCAGTGCTGTTTGAAATGCGCGCGCGCGGCGAAACCGTTTAAGGGGTAGAGAAAAATGCGTGAAAAAATCAAGCTTGAATCCAGCGCCGGTACCGGCCATTTCTATACTACGGACAAGAACAAGCGCACTATGCCGGAAAAGATCGAGATCAAGAAATTTGATCCGGTGGCGCGCAAGCATGTGATGTACAAGGAAACCAAACTGAAATAAGCAAGATGTTTTGTTTGAATTCATAAAAAAGCCCGCTTGCGCGGGCTTTTTTGTTTTGGTCAGGTTCGCACCTGATTAGCGCGAAGCGCGTTTGCGTTCGATTTCCGTCAGGTAACGCTTGCGCACGCGGATGGACTGCGGGGTAATTTCCACCAGCTCGTCGTCATCAATAAATTCTACTGCGGATTCCAGCGTCAGCTTGATCGGAGAAGTCAGGCGTACTGCCTCGTCGGTTCCGGAAGCGCGCACGTTGGTCAGTTGTTTACCTTTGATTGGATTGACCACCAGATCGTTATCGCGGCTGTGGATGCCGATCACCATGCCTTCGTACAATTTATCGCCGGGGCTGACGAACATGCGGCCACGATCATCCTGTTTCCACAGGGCATAAGCGACCGCCTCGCCGTTGTCCTGCGAGATCAGCACGCCGTTGTGGCGACCCGGCATATCCGGCTTGACCGGGCCGTAGTCGTCGAACACATGCGAGATCAGCCCGGTGCCACGGGTCATGGTCATGAAGTCACCCTGAAAACCGATCAGGCTGCGTGCCGGAATGCGGTATTCCAGACGCACACGGCCTTTGCCATCGGGCTGCATATCCTGCAAGTCGCCGCGACGACGGCCCAGCTCTTCCATCACTGCGCCCTGGTTGGTCTCTTCTATATCCACCGTGAGCATTTCATAAGGCTCACATTTTTCGCCGTTGATTTCTCGGAACACCACGCGCGGCTTGGAAACAGCCAGCTCAAAACCTTCGCGGCGCATATTTTCCAGCAAGATGGTCAAATGCAATTCGCCGCGTCCCGACACCAGAAAGGAGTCGGTCTCGTTAGTGTCTTCCACACGCAATGCCACATTGACCAGCAGTTCCTTGTTCAGCCGCTCACGAATCTGGCGGCTGGTCACAAACTTCCCTTCTTGTCCCGCCAACGGCGAATTGTTTACCTGGAATGTCATGGTAAGTGTAGGCTCATCAATCTTGGGCATGCGCAAAGCCTCTGGCTGGTTGACATCCGCTATGGTGACGCCAATACCAATATCTTCGAGGCCGTTGATCAGAATAATTTCCCCCACCCCGGCTTCGTCCATAGGCACTCGCTCGACACCGTGAAAGCCCAGCACTTGATTGACACGGCCTTTCTTCGGCGGTTTGTCGCCGTGCAATACCATGACTTCCTGGCCGGGCTTAATACGTCCGCGGGTTATGCGGCCTACGCCTATGCGGCCGACAAAGCTGGAATAATCCAAGGCAGCAATTTGAAATTGCAAGGGGGCATCGCTATCGCCTACCGGCGCAGGGACATGCTTCAGCACGGCGTCAAACAGCGGACGCAAATCCTTGCTCGGCTTGGCCAAATCCAGCGTGGCATAGCCGTTCAGTGCCGAGGCATATACCACGGGGAAATCCAGTTGCTCGTCGGTAGCACCCAGCTTGTCGAATAAATCAAAGGTATGATCCACCACCCACTCCGGACGCGCGCCGGGGCGGTCAATTTTATTCACCACGACGATAGGGCGCAGGCCCAGCGCCAGCGCTTTCTTGGTCACAAAACGGGTTTGCGGCATCGGGCCTTCCACCGCATCCACCAGCAGCAGCACACCGTCCACCATAGACAGCACGCGCTCCACCTCGCCGCCGAAATCAGCGTGTCCCGGCGTGTCCACGATATTAATGTGCACCCCTTCATAATCCACCGCGCAGTTTTTTGCCAGAATGGTAATGCCACGCTCTTTTTCCAGATCATTACTGTCCATAAAACGCTCGGCCACCTGCTGGTGCGCGGCGAACGTGGCAGTCTGAGCCAGCAGCTTGTCCACCAGAGTGGTTTTGCCGTGGTCAACGTGGGCGATGATGGCGATGTTACGGAGTGCGCGCGACATAGAATGTACTACCTGCTATAAACCCAAAGGGCGCGCATTCTAGCACAAGAAGTGCCCGCTAATTTTATTCGCTGGCTTTTATTTTATAACTGGGTATAATGCGCCCCTCGCTGTGAAGGCCATGCAGCGTTGGTTCATCGTTTCCTGACCTTTCTTTTGCGCGCGGATTGCATAGCGCCCATCTAGCTTTACCGGTTAGCGACGATGTTTTGCGCCGGTAGAGACTTTCTCCCTACTGATTTTTGTTGTGTAGCTTTCAGCTACGCATGCGCTTGGATATTATTTTAAGGATCAAACGTGTCTATTGAAAACACTGTAACTAAAACCATAACAGCTAAAACCATTGCCATTAAAAATACAGCGACTAAAGCTGTTGCAGCCGATAACAACGCAACTGAACCGGGGGTGACTTTTGCAACCCTGGGTTTGAATCCGGCCATACTCAAGGCCGTAGAAGAATCCGGTTATACCGTACCTACTCCGATTCAGGCACAAGCTATTCCGGAAGCCATGGCAGGCCATGATCTGATGGCCTCTGCTCAGACCGGCACCGGCAAAACTGCCGCTTTTATTTTGCCCGCCTTGCATCGCATCGCTGAACCTTCCGCCGTGCGCAGCAAAGGGCCGCGCGTACTGGTGCTGACCCCAACGCGCGAACTGGCGCAACAGGTTTCTGACGCCGCCACCAAATATGGCAAGAATATGCGCTTGAAAGTGGTGAGCATACTGGGCGGCATGCCTTACCCGCTGCAAAACAAACTGCTGTCCAATCCGGTGGATATTTTGGTCGCCACCCCTGGCCGTTTGATTGACCATATCGAGCGCGGACGTATAGATTTTTCGCGCCTGGAAATGCTAGTCCTGGACGAAGCTGACCGCATGCTGGACATGGGGTTCATTGACGATGTGGAGCGCATTGCTGCGGCTACACCGGCCACGCGCCAGACATTATTGTTCTCTGCCACGCTGGATGGGGTGATTGGCAATCTGGCCAAACGCCTGCTCAAGTCTCCCAAGCGCATCAGTGTCGCCGCGTCGCAAGCGCGCCACGAAAACATCGAGCAGCGTCTGATGTATGTGGACGACATGGCGCACAAGAATCGCCTGCTGGATCACCTGTTGCGTGATACCGAATTGAACCAGGCATTGGTGTTCACCGCTACCAAGCGCGATGCCGATTCCTTGGCCGACAACCTTTCAGCTCAAGGTCATTCCGCCGCTGCGCTGCATGGCGATATGAATCAGCGCGAGCGTAACCGCACGTTGAACAATTTGCGTCGTGGCCAGGTACGCATTCTGGTGGCTACTGATGTGGCTGCGCGCGGCATTGACGTGGCGGGCATCTCGCACGTCATCAATTTTGATTTGCCCAAAGCTGCGGAAGACTATGTGCACCGTATTGGCCGCACCGGACGTGCTGGAGCGACCGGAATTGCCGTGTCGTTTGCCTCCAACCGCGATGCGGTGAATTTGCACAAGATCGAACGCTACACCGGCCAGAGCATCGTTGCGCACACCATTGCCGGTCTGGAGCCCAGGTTCAAGCCGCGTTCACCCTCTTCTGCCCCGCGTGGCAAACCCGGCGGCTTCGGACGCCATACCCCGTCTGACAGCCGTCATGGGCATCCGGATGGCGCGCGCCGTGAAGGACAGTCGCATAATCGCTTCGGCAATAACGCGCCAGCGCGCGGCACTAACTCGGGCACTGCTGGTCAGGCACGGCGCACGGGAAGCGGAACCGGTTTTTCGCTGGGTCGCGGCAACAACTCTGGCAACCGCTAAGCGAACCTGCTTAGGTAATTAAAAAAGCACGCCTAGGCGTGCTTTTTTATTGGCTATGGCAGGCCGAACCCTTGAATTCCACTTCTTGGCCTCTTTGGCGTAGAATTCAAAACGTCAAAACGCATTGAAGGGCATACCATGAGTAATTCCATTTCCCAATCAAATAGTGCAATATCGT
>JANPNS010000180.1:0-2933 GCA_031427575.1 Gallionellaceae bacterium | reverse complement strand
GGGGATTAAGGTATCTTTTTCAAGCATAATCTGGAGATATATAAAAACATCCATTTAAATCATTTATTACTTGACTGATTTAGTGCAACTAGCGTAAAAAGGGAATGGGTGTTTGGATTAAAGTATCTGCAGTACTGGTTTTGCCATGTGCGGTCTTGGAATTCAAACAGTTTAACGGGAATCCACCCGGTTTTTTAGTTAAGGAAGTAAGACATGGCAAATGGTACAGTTAAGTGGTTCAACGACGCAAAGGGTTTCGGCTTTATCACTCCGGATGATGGCAGCGAAGATCTGTTCGCGCACTTCTCCGCAATTAACATGAGCGGTTTCAAATCTCTCAAGGAAGGCCAGAAGGTTACCTTTGACATCGTTCAGGGTCCTAAAGGCAAGCAAGCTTCCAACATCCAGGCTCCTTAATCGGTTTCTGAGTTGGGTAAAAAAGCCCGTTGCTAACGCAGCGGGCTTTTTCTATTCTTGTGTAGGGCACCTCTAAAAATTCAAAATCCTAAGCGAGACAAGGCGCGAATAAAAAATTGCGACGCCGCATATGTATGATATGTAAGGAGTAATTTTTTGTGAGCAACGCAGTATCGCGACGGAGTTTGGATTTTTAGAGGTGCCCTGTAAGCATCCAAGTGGCCGCCATCCCTTTCGACGGGACACCAATATTCACGCCAATTGGCGCACATGCTCGGCAAACGCGTCTGCCGGCATAGGCCGCCCCAGCAGGTATCCCTGTGCGTGATGGCAACCCATGGCACGCAATAGCTCAAGCTGTTCCTGGCTTTCAACGCCTTCTGCAATTACCCTTAACCGCAAACTGCTGCCTAAGGCGATGATGGCGGTAGCGATCGCGGCATCATCCGGGTTACCCACAATATCCCGCACAAATGACTGGTCAATTTTTAAAGCGTGGATGGAAAAGCGCTTGAGGTAACTCAGTGAGGAATAACCCGTTCCAAAATCATCTATGGAAATCATGATTCCCCGCTTTGCAAATTCATTCAGCGCAGCAATGTTGAAATCCGAGTGCGCCATGAGCATGCTCTCGGTTAGTTCCAGCTCCAGGAAGCGCGGCTCTAAATCAGCTTCCTGGAGAATTTGCATCACTCTATCAACCATGCCATTTTGCATGAACTGTTTGGCCGAAAGATTAACTGCTATTTTCAATGGCTTGATTTCCTGTTTTTGCCATGTTCGGTTTTGGGCGCAGGCAGTTCGTAACAGCCAGTCACCAACCGGAATAATCAAACCGGTTTCCTCCAGGGCTGGAATAAACTCATCTGGCAAGACTAGCCCAACTCCAGGGCGTTGCCAACGTATAAGTGCTTCCGCACCAATAATTTCGCCACTGCCAATATCCACTTTTGGCTGGTAGTGCAACACAAACTCGTTGTGCTCAATGGCATGCCGCAGATCCCTCTCCAGCTGGAATCTGTCGCTGACCGTGCTGTTAAGGTTCTTGGTGTAGAACTGATAGGTATTCCGCCCCATCTCCTTGGCGCGGTACATGGCGCTGTCTGCATCCTTGATCAAACTGACCTGGTTGGTATCGTCCAGGGGATAGATCGCAATGCCAACGCTGACAGTGACATAAATCTCGTGTTCTCCCAAATAAACCGGCTTGGAAAACGTCCCAATGATTTTTTGCGCGATAGAAGCCACGAATTCCACTTTGCTGAAACCTTCAATGATAATCGTGAATTCATCTCCACCCAAACGGGCGACGGTAGAGTCATTGCTCGACACGTATTTGTCTTCAGCTGCGGCGAACGCAATAGTGTCTGATTTGCGCAAGATGCCCGTTAATTTGCTGGCAACATGCTGCAATAATTGGTCGCCCGCATCGTGTCCCAGGGTGTCATTGATAATTTTGAAACGATCAATGTCCAAAAAAAGCAGGGCAGCAAGACTTTTATGCCGCTCGGCACGCCTTATCGCCTGTGCCAGTCTATCCTTGAACAGATTTCGGTTCGGCAGCCCAGTCAAGCTATCATAGTTGGCCAGCTGGTTTAACCGCTCTTCAGCATCCTTGCGCTCGGTTATATCGCGCAGAATGCACACGAACTGAGACTCACTTTGCATGTGCGCCTCGCGCACCGATACTTCGACCGGGAATTCTTCACCTCCTGTACGCCTGCCAGTCATTTCCCACTCACCGACTTCCACGCTGAAAAATTCAGGGGCATACTTCACTATGTTGCTTCCTATAGCATCGCTTGCTGAACAGCCAAAAATAATTTCAGCCGCAGCATTGAATGATTGCACTTCTCCCATCGCGTCGACTGTTATGATGCCTTCCCCTGCATTATCGATTACCACCTTCAGCCGTTCTTCGTTCTCCTGCGCGCCCAGCTTTTCTGACTTGACTTGGTCCAGCATTTCGCAGAAACGGTCAATAAAAACATTAATGCCCTGCGCCAGTTGCTGCACTTCGTCTTTGCCGCGCACCTTGATTCTGCCGCTCAAATCCCCGCTGCTGAATTTTTTCAACGCGGCATGAATAATGTGGATGTTCTTGAGCACCACCAAATTGATCATAAAAATGAGGCAGCCGATGATGAGCAACCCCAGCACCACCTTGCCGAGCGCGGCGAGAATGGCGTCTTTTATCATGTCACGGTTAATCTGCGCCAAAGAAAACTGCATGTGCACTGCGCCCAGCACCTCGCCCTCGCTCACCCCAAAGTGGCAACCGGAGGCCCCGCCACAGGTCTTGCGTGCAATGTAGGGTGCCCACACCTGCAGCGTGTCATTTTCCGTATGGAATACCGCCTTGCCGGTGGATATCACCTGGTGATCCAATTCACTGATCGGTATTTCCCGTGGGTCAGTATGCACAACGCGCAATTCCAGGATTTTCTTTTCGGCTCTGGCTACCCCCTCTTTCGCATCGGCAATCTCGATTTTGATGTCCTGATGCTCAAGGGAAT